>NZ_BSUO01000005.1 GCF_030161635.1 Mobilicoccus caccae | reverse complement strand
AACAGAACCTGTATGTGTCAAGTTTATTGAGGTTGAATAAAAAAACCGTCTTTTGGGGCAGACACAAAGTTATTTTTCAACCTCACTTTCGTTCGGTTTGCCCTCATCATCTCTAACAAAAACAAGTTTTTATTAGAGAAATTCGGGGTCATTATTAATTGATTTAGTCCTTTGGCGAATTGGCCTAAAGGCGCACTTTTCGCTTTTCCTTCGCCAATCTGTCCTTTAAATGCACCTTCATGAGCTTGGAAACGAGGCTTTTTCTGTACCCAACGTTTCATAGCGTGCCAACGTTTTTCTTGAGCGACGACGTCGTCCGGAAGGGCTTCGTATTGGTTCAACCAACCTTCCAATTCTTGGTTTCTTAAACTATCAATGACACGAATCATGGCTTGGGCGCCGGTTGTTGTCCACAAACGACCTTGGCGCTTCATGCGATAGGTGATTTTCCGATGGGTACTTTCGATCGTGCCAATACAAGCTTTAGGGTCCCTGATTCCTCGTGCTTTCAATGATTTTAAATAAGGCCAACTTCTTTGAAGATAGTGATGCAGTAAACGTAAATGTTCTAACGCTTCGGCCTCCTTTTCTTCAATCAAGCTTTCCGAAGTATCTAAAACAAGCTGGACTGCTTGCCAATCATAATGTTCAATCGCTCGTATCATTCGATGTTGGAGTTGGGGAACAAAAGCCATTCGTTCCTTGATTTTCCGATGGACATGGTATCGATCACGGAAGTGTTCATGACGCAAACAACCTAAAGCCAGTTCATCAAACACTGCTTTTTCATAGCCCGAACCGCCGTCACTATTGGAAATGACAACGGTATGACTTAAATCATAATAGGCTTGAAGATAGGCCATCATTTCTTTGTATGCTTTTTGCCGATTCAGATGACTCACAAAGTGCGGGGCGATCATTTCCGAGCGATTGCCGACTTTCTGGCTGCCTTCACACACTTGAAAACGGTGAACTTCAAGGGATTGTTTCTTCTGTCCGTTGATCTTTACGCCGTCTCCTTCCAGATATAAATAAGGCACTTTTTTCTTGGTGATCACGCCGTCATAACGACTTTCATGCGTGCTTCTGGCTTGGATGAATTCTCCCGTTTTAACCACCAATTGTTGCACATTTTGATGACTCATCTGCCAAGAAGTTAAACAGTCGATCGCTTGAGAAACATGACGATAGACCATGTTACTGCCTAATTGAGCCACGTTTCGCAGGACGAGCGAACTATAACGAAGACCTTTTCGAATCCCTAGAAATTCATCTAAGGGGTAACGAATGTCATTGGCTTGATTTTTCATTCGTCGACGAACATAGGTCACGGGACCAAACAAAAAGGTGATGGTTCTTTCGCTTTTACGATCGACGCGAAAGCCTTCTTTCTTACATTGCGCACAAATTTCTTCATCAAGCGTTTGAAAAGCTAGTTGGGTAATGGTCGCTATAAGTTGTGTAAAAAAGATCATCATGGCTCTTTCTCTTGCTAAAAAATTCGTTTCCTTCTTCATTACTTCCACTAAATCTGTTACAATAGAATCCATAAGAAACCGCCTTTGTTCATTAGTGCCTGTTAGCCCAATGAATAGAGTAACGGTTTCTTTTTTATTCGTCTAGAGGATACCTCAATAAATTTTACACTTAGACAGAAGCTAAAGATCTAATGATGATAGAGTTGACACAGCATTCCGGTTGGCCCCTTTTCGTATGCACATCAT
>NZ_BSUO01000004.1 GCF_030161635.1 Mobilicoccus caccae | reverse complement strand
TCCTCCTCCTTCAGCGACCGGAAGAATCGCTCGATGTATCCGTCAGCATCGGGGTTGTTGTAACCCGTCCGCTCGTGGTTGATTTGGCAGGCCTTCATCGCTTGAATGAACCGTCGACTCGTCATCTGGCAGCCATTGTCGGTTCGCAATGTCAAACCGGCACCTTGAACGCCGTTCGGGAAGCGATAGTTCAGTGCCATATCCACAGCCTTCAGCAGGTCCTCTGTACGGCAGAACCGGGAAAACGAGTACCCCACAATCTCCCGGTCATAAGCATCAATCACGGCAAACAGATATCCCCAGCCGTCTTTCCCACACCACACCTTCGTCATGTCGCACTGGAAATGCTCGTTGGACCTGGTGACCGGTATCTTCCTCGCCGTTTCGCTCGTGAAGCGCTCCGCCTCGGAGTTTTCACCAGCAGCCCCATTTCCTTCATCAACCGGTACACTCGCTTATGGTTCACCCGCAGGTTGTATCGGCGACGCAGCATGACTTGGATTCGCCGGTATCCGTACGTGGGGAATTCTTCGCACAGTTTCCGAATCCACTGTTTGACCAGAGCGTCCTTGTCCACAGAAGGCCGCTTCGGTTTTGGCACAGGCGGCTTCAGCAAACTGTAACAGTACGTCCGGTTCAGCCCGAATGCTCTTGCAATCACTGGGACCGGAAAGCCTTCTTTGGCGAGCTGACAGACCAAAGAACGGCTATTTACTTCCGGCCCCAATTCGATTTTTTCGCAACACATCCACCTGCATCGTGAGTTCACCGATCTTAGCCCGAGCCTCCTGCAACTCTTTCTCCAGCTCCTGCTCCCTCGTAGAGGGTCCGGACTGAAGCCCAGCCCGTCCACCAGTCAGGAACGCTTCACGCCACCTGTAATACAGACTCTGGGCCACGCCATGCCGCCGACATACCTCGCTGATATTCGCACCGGGCATCATGCCCTCGAGCACGATGTTCATCTTCTCGTCCACTGTCCACTTACGTCCCGGCATCATAAACACCTCTACTTCATCTTAAC
>NZ_BSUO01000003.1 GCF_030161635.1 Mobilicoccus caccae | reverse complement strand
CGGGCTCGACGCCGAGCAGCTCTGCCGCCGGGCCGTGCCGCCCTCGACGATGAGCCTCGTCGGCATCGTGCGTCACCTGACCGAGGTCGAGGCGTACTGGGTGCGCGAGGTGCTGCTCGGTGACCCCGACGTGCCCGACTACTACTGCACCCGCGAGAGCCCCGACGGCGACTTCGACGACACCACCATCGCCGCCGTCGAGCACGACGTCGCGGCCTACCGCGAGGAGGTCGAGCGCACACGGGCACTCGCGGCGGAATGGACCGACCTCGACGTCCCGGGCCGGGGACTGCGCCGGGGAAACCAGGTCAACCTGCGATGGATCCTCACGCACCTCATCGAGGAGTACGCCCGTCACCTCGGCCACATGGACCTCCTCCGCGAGGCGATCGACGGCCGTACCGGGTACTGAGCAGACCCATCCGGCATCCCAGAACGCACCGAAGTGGTCGCGATGGCGACCACCTCGATGTCTTCTGCGATGCCGTTCGGCAGTGCCGAGCCCGAGGTCTGGCGCCGCCGGTCGGACGCACCTAGCTTGGGTCCATGACAGACGTCGTCGACCGGCTGCTCGACTCCGATCCCGCGCTGCGCTGGCAGGTCGAGCGTGATCTTCTCGACGCGCCCGAGGAGGTCTGGCAGGCGACGCGTGCGCGGGTTCCGCACGAGGGGTTCGGCAAGGCACTGCTCGAGAAGCAGGACGACGACGGACTGTGGGCCGGCGGCGCATTCTTCCCGGCCGATGCCTCCCCCGAGGAGCCCGGTCAGCCGTGGACGGCGACGACGTGGTCGCTCAACTCCCTGCGCGAATGGGGAGTCGAACCCGACGCGTTGAAGCCCGACACCGCGGGACTCCTGCGCGCCAACGCCCGCTGGGAGTACGACGACCTGCCGTACTGGGGCGGCGAGGTCGACGCCTGCATCAACGCCTTCACCCTCGCCAACGGCACGTGGCTCGGCGCCGACGTCTCACCGATCGCCGCGTGGTTCCCCGCACACCAGATGACCGAGGGCGGGTGGAACTGCGCGTGGGTGGACGGGTCGACCCGCGCGTCGTTCCACTCGACGATCAACGCGGTCATCGGCATCCTCGACCACGAGATCCGGACCGGCGGCACCGACGACCTCCGCGCCGCCCGTCATGCCGCCGAGGAGTACCTGCTGCAGCGTCGTCTCCTGCGCAGTCTCAGCACGGGTGAGATCCACGAGCCGTGGGCGACGCACTTCGCCTACCCCTATCGGGCGACGTACAGCGCCCTCAAGGCCGCCGATCACCTCCGCGCCGCCGCCCTGCACGACGGCACGCCGCCGGACCCCGCATGCGCGAGGCGATCGAGCTCATCCGCGCGGCCCGTGACGAGGACGGCACCTGGCACCAGCAGGTGCGGCACGAGGGCCGGGTGTGGTTCCACGTCGACTCCGAACCCGGAGAGTCCTCGAGGTGGCTGACGTTCCACGCCCTGCGCGTGCTGCGCTGGTGGGACGAGAACGCCCCTGCCCAACCGCAGCAGGATTCCCGCCACGCCCTCCCCTGCGCCCGCGACACTGCATGAGGTGGCGGCGCGCTCCTCAGGCGATCGACGCACAGATGATCAGACTCACCGCGATCTGCCCCGCGGCGGCAGCGATCCCGGCGGGGTGCAGCCCCGGGGAGACGACGATCTCGCGCAGACTGCAGGGGGTCACGAGTTCGAGGACGAGGAAGCTCACGGCCTGCAGCACGATCCCGAGCACCCCGAACGCGGCCGTCCACGCGAGCGCCGGCCCGAAGCCCGCGTCGGCGTTGTGCCAGATCACCGTGGCGATCACGGCTCCCAACCCGAGGAATCCCGCGGCCACCATGAGCCCTGCGTTGTAGGAGTCGCCCTTGGTCAGGTGCTTGCCGAGGTGGCCGGGCGTGAGGAGGTCGAGCACGTAGTAGCCCGCGACGAGCAACGCGATGCCGAGCAGGCTGTAGGCGGCTCCGAAGCCCAGGGCGGTGATCATCGGCGGTCGTCCTTCTCGTTCGTCGGTGCCGGGGCCGGGTCGGCCGTCGGGTCGGGGCGGGTGGTGTCCTGCAGCACGCTGTCCTGACGATCGCCGACCACCGGGATCGGGGAGACCAGCGGTTCGATCACGGGCAGGTCGTTCGGCTCCCGCCCACCGCGCATCCGTCCCGAGCCTCCCGGCACGACGTCCTGGACGTCGCCGTGGCGGGCGTCCTCCAGCCAGTTCTCGCGCTGGGAGTCCGCGGGTGCGGGCGCCGCGATGACGTGGGGAAGGAACCGGGCGTAGTAGTCGGTGACCCAGCCGTCGCTCTCACGGATGCCGACGCCGGCCGAGATCCCGTCGATCACCCACGAGCCGAGGACGACCTTGTTGCCGTCGAACTCCGGTAGCGGACACCACTGCTGGTAGCACCAGCCCTCCTCGCCGTACTCCCCCGGCTGGGCGATCTCGATGCCGGGGGCGTGGATGCGGATGTTGTCGCCCTCGCGGCCGTGCAGCGGTTTGGCGACCCAGGCGTCCATGTCGCGCGGGCCGTCGAGGTAGGCGGGCAGGAGGTTCGGGTGGCCGGGGTACATGGCCCACAGCGCAGCCAGCAGCGCCTTGTTCGACAGCAGCACCTTCCACGGCGGTTCGAGCCACGTCGTCGACAGCACCCCGACAGGGTCGGGTTCGACGTAGCGCCCGAACTCCTCGGCGAGCATCGCCTCCCACGGGTAGAGCTTGAAACACGTCCGCAGCGGCTCGGCGCCGAGCCCGACGAAACACCCCCGCGCGGGGTCGTACCCGATGTCACCCATGGTGATGGAGCCGGTCGGCAACCCCGCCTGGTCGCAGGTGTCGCGCAGGTAGGTGCAGGTCATGAACTCCTCGCCGGTCGTCTCGTCCTCGTGGTGGGCGAACCACACCCGGGCGTCGGGCAACCGGCTGCGTAGACCCTTCCAGGCGAGCACGAGACGTTCGTGCACGGAGTTCCACTGATCCAACTCCGGGTAGGTGTCCTGCAGCCAGTACCACTGCGCGATGGAGCTCTCGACCAGACCGGTGGGGGTGTCGGCGTTGTACTCGAGCAGCTTGGCCGGGCTGCGCCCGTCCCAGCCGAGGTCGAAGCGGCCGATGATGCTCGGCGGGTCGGCCGCCAGGCTCTGCCGGGCGATCTCGAGCGCCTCGGGTGGCAGTCCGAGGTCGCCGAACTCACCGGTGGCCAGGCGTCTCGCCGCGGCCAGGCACATGCCGTGCAGGGTCTCGGTCGTCTCCTCGAGCTCCTCGACCTCCGCCATGGTCAGCTCGTAGTAGGCGTCCTCGAACCAGTACGGCACCTCACGGCCGTGTCGAGTTCCGTTGTCGGGTAGACGAGTCCCTGAGACTCGACCCGGGCGCGCCAGTCGGGCCTGGCCGTGGTCACGATGCGTCGCATCAGCCCCCGCTGCCCTTCGCCTTGCCACCGAAACCGCCGCGCACCGTTGTCTTCGTGCCGCCCTTGACGGTGTCGGCGCTGACGACACCACCGTTCGGTGAGACGCCGCCGGTGACGTAGCTCGAGCTCGCCGGGGCGCTGTAGCTCCCGCCGCTCACCGGCGCGCCGACGCGCGGCGAGACCAGGCCGTAGGGGATGAAGTACCAGCCGAATCCGCCGTGATAGCTGCCGGAGTTGTCGCCGCACTGCTCGTCGGGCTGGCGCTCTCCGGTCTCGCGATCGACACAGACGGCGGCGTGCGTCGGCTCGTCGTCATCGTCACCGCCACTGAGCGCGACGAGGGTGAGAACTCCCGCCCCGGCGACGGCCGCGGTGATCCCGAGCTTGACGAAGGTCGACTTGCGGCGGTCGTCGTCGCTGCCGGTCGACGACGGTGGGGCGCTACGTCCGCTCACCCGCTCGTGGGGTGCCGGCGTGGCATCCGAGGGCCGGACGTCCTGGGGGCCGTCCCGCCACGCGTCGCCGTCGCGCCCGGGGGTCTCCCCTCCTCCGCCGGTGCTCATCCGCTGCCTCCCCGCTCCGCGGCGCCCCGATGGACGCCGTCCCCATCGTCCACCGTCGACCGAGCGCCCACAACCGAGGTCGAGCGACTCCCGGCCACGGCGATCACACCTCGAACAGCCGGGCATGTCTGAAACAGCAAGGCAGGCGCTACGGTTTCGTCGTCACCTGCTGTCCGAGGTGGTCTGGGGCCGGGTGTGCGGGTGGTTCAGCGGAGGAGGTGGAGGAGGTCCGGCACGTTCTCGTACGCGACGAAGCACGCGACCGCGACCAGCAGGATCGTGAAGCCCAGGTTGAGCTTCTGTTCGTCGACCTTCTGCGCCACCTTGGCGCCCAGCAGGCTTCCCGCGGCGCCGAAGACGCTGAACGGGAGGATGACGGACCAGTCGACCTCCAGGCCGACGCCGGCGCGGGCCGCGAGCGCCGTGATGCTGTTGACGACGATGACGAGCAGCGACGTGCCAACCGCTACCGGCATCGTGAAGCCCAGCACGAGCACGAGCGCCGGCACGACGGCGAAACCGCCGCCGACACCGAAGAACCCGGTCAGCAGGCCGACGCCGGTGGCCGCGGCGATCAGCGCGGGCAGGCCCCGTCGCTCTCCCGCCTCACGCGTGATCCCCGACGCGGCGTCGGAGGCGGCACGCCGACGCTTGCGGGTCATGAGTGCCGCGACCACGAACAGCAGAGCAGCGAATGCCGTCATGAGCACCGGCTCCGGCACCGCGTGGTTGAGGGCCGAGCCGGCGAACGAGCCGACCACACCGAGACCCCCGAGGAGCAGCCCGTCCTTGATCCGCACCCGCCCGGCCCGACGGTGCGGGATCATCCCGACCAGCGACGTCAGCGCGACGATGATCAGCGACCCGGTCGTCGCCGCCGAGGGGTCCTGGTGCAACAGGTACACGAGGATCGGGACGGTGATGATCGCCCCGCCGCCACCGAGGGAGCCGACGACGACGCCGACGACCAGGCCGAGCGGGACGATCCACACCAGGTCCATCAACGACTCCACGAACGATGCCTCCGAAACGATCAGCGGCTGAGCGAGTCGACGACCTCACGCACCGACGGCTCACGGTCACGGTTGTAGGGCAGCGTGGACAGCAGCTTGCCCATGGCGCAGGAGTCGGTGAGCGCTGCGAACACCAAACCCCCGCCGACGAACCCCGAGACGAACTTCGCCTTCGGCACGACGGTACTCGCGAGGATCCCCGTCAGGACGATGCTTCCGGCGACGAGGCGGACCTGACGCTCCAGGTCCCACCGGCTCTCACCCCGGTTGACGGTGCCGCCGCTCTGCTGCCACGCGGTGAGCCCGCCCGACAGCACGTGCAGATTGCCGAGCCCGGCGGCTTCGAGGAGTTCTCCCGCCTGGCCGGACCGGTTGTCGGTGCGGCACACGAGGACCACTTGCTCGTCGAGCTTGCCGGCGAGCTCGTCGCGGTGCTCCTTCAGCAGCGGCAGGGGCACATTGTACGCCCCGGGGATGTGCGCGGCCTGGAACTCGGCGGCCGAACGGACATCGATGATGCGGGGACGATCGGCTCGGTCGAGCCATTCGCGCAGCATCGGGGCGTCGATGCGCGCAGGCATCTCGCGGGTCGCCTGCGGGTCGCCTGGGCGGGCCTCGACGTTGCCGCCCGAGGACGGGGCGGTCGCCGTGTCCGGGCGCGGCATGGTGGAGTCGGGGTTCACGATGGGGATCTCCTGCGGTAGAGGGGAGGTGGTGGTCAGTCGGTGATGGGCAGTCCGGCCTCGCGAGCGTTGTCGAAGGAGTCGTCGACGGCGACGACCTTCGTGCCCGAGGCGGCGACGATCGAGGCCGCCACCGAGGCCCGGTAGCCGCCGGCGCAATGCACCCAGACCTCACCGGAGGGCACCTCGTCGATGCGGGTGACGATGTCGTGGATGGGGATGTTGACGGCGTCCTCGATGTGCCCGACGGCGTACTCGGCCGGGCGGCGCACGTCGAGCACCGTCACCTGGCGGTGGTGGCGCACCTGGGCGAGGTCGCCGAACGTCGCCGTCGGGTAGCTCGCGAGCTCGCCGTCGGTCCAGTCGTGCGGGCTGCCGGTCGCCATGGCCGCGGGACGCTCGATGCCGATGCGCACCATGTCGCGCTGGGCCTCGTCGACCTGCTCCTGGCTGTCGCCGAGCAGCGTGACCGGCGTCCCCCAGGGGATGAGCCAGCCGAGGTAGGTGATGAACTGCCCGTCGATGCCGAAGTTGAACGACCCGGGCGCGTGCCCGGCGGCGAACGCGGTGCGGTTGCGCAGGTCCACGAGCCATTCGCCCGCTTCGAGCCGGCGACGCAGCTCGGCGGCGTCGGCCTTCTCCGGGGGCGACAGGTCCGGGGCGCCGGGGCCGTCGGCGTTGGCCGGGCCCATGTGGGCGTAGTAGGCGGGGAACTCCTCGAGCCCGGAGACGATCTCCTCGACGTAGGCGGCCTCGTCCTTGGTCAGCGCCGGGTTCTCGCGCTTCTCCTTGCCGATGGTGGAGTCGTCGGCGGCGCCTTCGCTGGACGGCGCGCAGAACGAGCCGAAGCCGTGGGTCGGCATGACCTGCGCCTCGTCGGGGAGCTCGGAGGCGAGCCGGTGGGCCGAGGCGTGCTGGTGGTGGGCGAGGGCGTCGGTGTGCTCGGGGCCCAGCAGGTCGGGGCGGCCGGTGGCGCCGAACAGCAGCGAGCCGCCGGTGAACACGACGGGTTCGTCGCCCTCGAGCGCGTAGGACAGGTGCGTGAAGGTGTGACCGGGGGTCGCCAGAGCTCGCACCGTCATCGATCCGACCGTCACGGTCTCGTCGTCGCGGATGGGGGTCCGCTCGAAGCTCACGTCGTCCTCGGCGTTGACGTAGTAGTCGACGCCGAGGTGCTGGGCCAGGGCGTACCCGCCGGTGACGTAGTCGTTGTGGATGTGGGTCTCGAAGATCGCCTCGACACGGACGCCCTCGGCCTCGACGAGGTCGAGCACGCGGTCGAAGTCTCGCTGCGGGTCCACGACGAACGCCACCTCTCCGTCGTGGACGAGGTAGCTGCGGTCGCCGAGGGAGGGCGTCTCGATGGTGCGGATGACGGGCATGGCGAGGAGATCCCTTCCGGAGGAGTGGTCCTTGGATACCCCCTACCGTATATACCCCTGGGGGTACATGCAACGGCAGCAGCCGACAAGCCTCGAGCACGACGAAAAAACCGGGGCGCCTCGACACCCGGTGACTCAAGCCGGATGTCGATGCGCCCCGGTCGTGGCGAACCCTTGCTTCGACGTGAGTAAGGCTAGCCTTACCCGCCGTGTGCGTCCAGCCCTGTCACGCACCGGTTCCGCGCGGCCACGCCCTACCCTGGCGGGATGAACGATCCGGCGAGCGTGCGCATCGACGTCTGGCTGTGGTCGGTGCGCATGTTCAAGAGCCGGTCCCTCGCCACGGCGGCCGTCAAGGCCGGCCACGTGCGCGTCGACGGGGCGGGCGTCAAGCCCTCCGCACCCGTCCGGCCCGGGATGCGGGTGACGGTCACCGGCGGACCCAGACCGCGGATCCTCGTCGTGCAGAAACTGCTGAGCAAGCGCGTCGGCGCTCCGATCGCCGCCGAGGCCTATCTCGACGAGTCACCTCCTCCCCCGCCGCGGGAGGAGCGTCCGGCACCGGTCGCGTTGCGCGAGCGCGGGGCGGGGCGGCCGACCAAGCGCGATCGTCGTCGGCTCGACCGACTCCGGGGGCAGTGACACACCCGAGCCTCCCCTCACACCCGACTGCCCGTCGCTGTCAGAATGAAGACCCCTGAGATCGAGGAGTTTCCATGTCCCGCAACCTGACTCTCGCCACAGCAGCGCTCTCGGCCCTGGCCCTGACCGCCTGCGGAGGGCAGGACGGCTCACCCACCCCGGGTCAGAACCCGCCGGCGCAGACCCCTACGGCGATCGTGCACTCCGACCCCGTCCCCCACAACGACGCCGACACGATGTTCACCCAGATGATGATCGTCCATCACCAGGGGGCGATCGAGATGTCGCAGTTGGCCCCGCAGCGCGCGGAGAGCCAGGAGGTCAAGGACCTCGCGGCCACCATCGAGCAGGCGCAGGGCCCGGAGATCGAGCAGATGACGACGTGGCTTCAGGCCTGGGGGAGCCCGTGGAGTCGAGCGACCACGGGCACGAACACGACGAATCCATGCTCATGAACGGCAAGACCCATCAACAGGTCATGGCCGAACTGCGCGGGATGTCGGGCAAAGAGTTCGACCGGGCCTTCCTCAAGGCCATGATCCCCCACCACGAGGGCGCGGTCACGATGTCGCAGGACGTCCTGCGGGGTGGGCAGAACCCCGACGTGCAGGCCCTCGCGCAGCAGATCATCGACAGCCAGGAGGCCGAGATCACGCAGATGAAGGACATGCTCGCCGACATGTAGACACGGTCCCGGCCTTCACCCGACCGAAGAACGACATCGACAACATCGGCGTCACGCCTCGTCGAGGCTCAGGCCCGTGACCTGCAGGAATGCCACGACGGAAGCGCGACGGCCGGGGTCTATGTTGTCGGTGTTGTTCTTCGGTTCGATCAACCCCGGCGAAAGAGGCACCCGAAGGCCGGCCTGGGGGCGACAGCGGGCGTGTCGACCCTCCGTGTGGTCCAGGGGGTGTCGTCGTGTCAGGGTGAGGACGTACCGGGCGCACGCGCCGGGCCCCGCATCGCGCGGACGCCGGCGGGGCGCCACCCCGAACCGACGAAAGGGAGTGGATCGTGAGCGACCAGACCCCCGAGATCGACCCGCGCAACAACCCCGAATCCCAGATGGCCGAGGAGGGCGCCAGCCAGACCGGCACCGGCTCCACGGGTGACACCGGCGTCGTCATGTCCGACGCCCCGACCGTCGAGGAGGGCGCCGACGGCGTCATCGGCGGCCACGTGACCGGCACCGATTCCGGCGACGTGCTCGGCGGACTCACCGGTGGGGACACCGACACCGACGCCTGAGCGCGCCCACCGCAGGACAGAGAAACGCCGACACCGGCAGGACGTGGTTCCTGCCGGTGTCGGCGAATCTGCCGGGTTCCGTCGGCGGAGACCCCGCGGACTCAGATGAAGGACACCCAGCGGGCGGTCTGACCGACGTCGGCGCGGCCGAGCAGGGTCAGCGATCCGTCGTCCTCGATCCGCGACAGCGCGGCGTGGGGCGACTTCTCGCCCACGGCCACGACGTGCCGGCCGTCGGGGGTGATGCCGAAGGCGCGCGGCTGCTTCTCGGTGGGGGTGACGGCGACGACCTCCCCGAGGTGGCCGTCGTCCCCGACCCGCACGGTGGCGATCGTCGAGGCGGTGCGCTCCGAGCAGAGCAGCCACGGTCCGACGCGCCGGACCTCCGCGCCCCAGCGCAGGTGCTCCTTGGCGGGGTCGGCGTCGATGTCGCTGTGCCCCAGGCCGGCTGCGGGGTCGTCGATGCGGACGGCCTCACCGCGGGTGAGCGTTCCGTCGCCGGCGACGTCGTAGCGGATCGCCTCCGCGGAGAACTCGGTCACCGCGTAGGCGTTCGTGCCGTCGACCACGAGGTGGCGCGGCCCGGAGCCCTGCGGCGCGGAGGCGGTGGCGGGGTCGAGGGCGACGAGCTCGCCGTCGGCTCCGAGGCGGTACTGGCCGATCTCGTCGTCACCGAGGGCCACGACGTACACGTGCTCACCCACGGGCAGGACGCAGTGGGCGTTCGCGTGCTCCACGCGTGAGACACGTTCGCCGAGAACACCGTCCGCGACGGGCCACGTCATCGCGCACGCCCCGTCGTAGGAGGCGCCGAGCACGATCGAGCCGCCGCGCCCGAGGGAGATGTAGGCGAGGGTCTCCTCGATCTGCGTGCGGGCGATCTCGGTGAGGGCCCCCGATTCGCGATCCACGCGCAGCGTGACCACGGAAGGCTCCTTGGTCGCGGCGTAGACCAGGGCGTTCTCGGGGTCGACGGCGAGCGTGCCGCATCCGTCGCCGACCCGGGTCGTCGTCAGCGTCTCGAGACGCGGGTCGTCGCCGGGGTGCAGACGCAGCGAGGTGATGGTGCCGTCTCCGGCATTGGCGACGAGAACGAGCGAAGTCATGCCTCGACCGTATCGACGTCCGCACGCTCGGGCGAGGCGGGAGCCGGCGTAGCGGCGGGCGGGCACGGCGCACCTTCACAGCACGGGATGATCCATCCGCAGCCGTCGCAGCGTTCGTGGGAGGTCTCCCAGCGCATCGGGGTCCCGCAGTTGAGGCAGGGTTCGGTCGTCTCGGCCATGACCCCACCGTAGGCCGGTCGCCCACGGTCTCCCGGCATGCACACGCTCTGCCTCGGTCGCCGCCCGCACCGCCCGATTCGCCTGTCTCGTCGGGATACTCACCGGCCGGGCGAGGACACGCGGGGCCGCGCACGGCCGGACGTCGGAGGCCGACACCCGTAGGGTCTACTCATGGACGCCCGACGACTCCTGCCCGTAGCCGCCGCGGTCCTGCTCGCCGCCTGCACCACGACCCAGCCGAGCACCCCCGGGGGCCCAGGCGGCACCGGCGGCACCGCACCGCCACCCACCAGGTCGGCCGAGGTACCGGCCGGCACCGTGCGGGACGGGCAGCCGTTCGCCACGCGCGAGGTCGCCACCCTGGACAGTCCGTGGGCGATGACGTTCCTGCCCGACGGGCGGGGCCTGGTCACCGAGAAGGGCGGGCGTCTGCTCGTCGTCGACACCACCTCGGGGGCGACGGAGGCCGTCGAGGGGCTCGACGGCATCGAGGTCGTCGACGCCGGTCAGGGGGCCTGAGCGACATCGCCCTCGGCCCGACGTTCTCCGAGGACGGGACCGTGTTCCTCAGTTGGGTCCAGGCCGCGGACGAGGGCCAGTCCCGTGGCGTCGTCGGCCGGGCCACGTTGTCGTTGGCGGACAAGCCCCGCCTGGAGGGACTGAAGACCATCTGGGAGCAGGACCCGGCGGGCGGCAGCGGGCACTTCGCCCTGCGCCTGGCCGTGAGTCCGGACGGCGAGAACCTGTTCGTCGCCTCCGGGGACCGGCAGGAGATGACCCCGGCCCAGGACCTCCAGTCCAACCTCGGCAAGATCCTGCGCCTCACCCTCGACGGTGGTCACGTCGACGACAACCCGTTCGTCGACCAGCACAACACGGCCGCGACGGTGTGGAGTTACGGCCACCGCAACCCGCTCGGGATCGCGTTCGACGGCGCGGGCAACCTGTGGTCCTCGGAGATGGGCCCGCGGGGTGGCGACGAGCTCAACCTCATCGAGCCGGGTGTCGACTACGGCTGGCCCGAGACCTCCGAGGGCGACCACTACGACGGTCGGAAGATCCGGTCGCACACCGAACGGCCCGACGTCGAGGCGCCCGCGGCGTTCTGGGATCCGTCGATCTCGCCGGCCAACCTCATGATCTACGCCGGCGAGGCCTTTCCGCAGTGGCAGGGCGACGCGTTCGTCGGCGGGCTGTCGGGCCAGGCGCTCGCGCGGATCGACCTCGAGGGCACGACCGCCGAGAAGGCGGACGAGTGGGACATGGGCACGCGGGTGCGTGAGGTGGAAGAAGGCCCGGACGGGTCGATCTGGCTGCTCACCGACGGCCCGTCGGGCCGACTCCTCCAGCTCACCCCTCCACGCTGACCTCGGGGGAGGATGATGTCCTCCCTTCCCCGGCTGAGGCGCCACCCATCACGGCGGGTCCTCGATCCGGCCTGTTGCACCCCGGCCGTGCCGGACAGGAGTAGGTGTGAACGGAACGACGCAGGATCGACTCGCCGCCTACACCAGCGCCTACGCGGCCGGCTACGACGACCTCCTCAGGTACGTGCAACGGCGCCTCCATCCGGACGGCGCCGGCGCGGAGGACGTCGTCGCCGAGGCGATGACCATCGCCTGGCGGCGGGTGGAGGACCTGCCCTCCGGCCTGGACGACGCCCGGGCGTGGTTGTTCGGCATCGCCCGCAACTGCCTGCTCAACGACGCCCGGTCCCGCCGGCGGCGGGACGCGCTCGGGGTGCGGCTCGCCGACGTCGACTCCGCCACGGTGACACCCGACGGCGCCGACGCGGCCATCTCCCGTGTCGATCTGGCCCGCGCCTGGTCACGCCTGTCCGACGTCGAACAGGAGGTCCTCGCACTCGCCGTGTTCGAGGGCCTCGACTCCCGGCGGGCGGGTCAGGTCCTCGGCGTGAGCGCTGCCGCCTATCGGGTCCGGCTGTCCCGCGCCCGCGCCGCGTTGAGACAGGGGCTGACCAGCACCGATGTCGAGGCGCACGGCGCCGGCCCCGACCGGCGACCCCAGCCCATGACTTCCCGGCTCCGGCCGGTCTCGCTCGAGGAGATCTCATGACCACCCACCTGGACGACGACCGCCTCGACGTGGCGCTGCGCGACCTCGACGCCGCCGACCGCGACCTCACCGCCGAGCAGACCTCCCGCAAGGACGCACTGCTCGCCTCACTTCTCGCGGGCGAGCGTGACCGGCGGCCCGCCACGACCGGCACGACGCTCCCGACCCCTGTGCCGCACAGTGTGCCGACGACGCTGACCCGCTCCCAGGCGGCGCACGTCGTCGGACGTCGCCGGGCCAGGCGCAGCACCGTGCGGTGGGCGATCCCGGCCGCGGCCGCCGCTGCCCTCGTCGGTGTGATGACGGTGTGGGGTGGGCCGGGTGGCAATGCTCCGGCGTACGCCTCCTGGACCGCCGGACCGATGCCCGTCGACGGTGCCGACCTCGCCACCGCCGAGTCGGCCTGCCGGGAGAACGTCGCCGAGGCCCTCGGTCGCACCGGGGAGGACCCCACCACCCGCCCGACCGCGACGCCGGAGAGCTTCCGCACCGTCGCCTCCGAGCGGCGCGGTGACTTCCTCTTCCTGGCGATGGCCTCGTCCGACGGCAGCACGACCACGTGCTTCTACGACGCCGCGAAGCCCTCTGAGGTGCGCGGCTCCTCGGCGGGTCTGTCGACGCAGGGCTCCCCGCCTCCGACGTCGTTGGCCCCGAACGAGATCGAGAGCAACGGAGGCGGCATGTCCAGCGGCCCGGAGGGCACGTACTCCTTCGCCGAAGGACGTGTCGGTGCCGAGGTGGCAGCCGTCACCGTCAAGTCGGAGGGACGCGAGGTGCGGGCGACCGTCGCCGACGGCTGGTTCGTGGCGTGGTGGCCCTCCGCCGAGACCGCGCCGAACGCCCCGTCACCCGTCGTCACCTACGACGTCACCTCCCGCGACGGAACGGTCGAGCGCGACGTGCCCGACCCCCTGACCGCCAGGACGGAGCTGGGCCCGTGCGAGATCGGCGACATCGCTTCGGGCGGCGGCGTGTCCGAGGGCGGCGGCAGCGTGGTGACGGTGTCCGGGTCGGCGGGCGCCGACGTGGCGAGCGTCACCGTCCGCGACGGCGACCGTGCCGTGACCGCGCAGGTCACCGACGGCACGTTCCTCGCCGAGTGGCCGGGCGACTCCGACACCACCCCGGAGCTGACCTACGACGTCACTCTCGAGGACGGCACGACCCTGCGCGACCAGAAACCGGTCGTCGAGAACGGGTAGGGATGTCGACAGCGATGTCGACCGCATCCCCGCGAGGCGCCCGTGACCACAGGTCACGGGCGCCTACGCTTCGGCCATGATGATCGGATGGACTGAGCTTCTGACGATGCTGGTCGTAGGCGTGGTGGGCGGTGCGGTCCCCGTGGCGCTGGTGCTCCTCGGCCTCTACGCCGCCGTCCGACACGGGGTGAGCCACGGCATCCAGGACGCACGCAACCGCGAACTCGCGGACCCCACTCTCCCGAGGCCCTGACCGCGACGCCCCCACGCGTCCGGAGCGTCAGCTCCGGGCCGCGCGACGCAGGGCTGCCGACCACGCCGCTCCGGCCAGGACGCACACGACCATCGTCACCGTGAGCACGCCGGCGATGCGCGGTGCGGACGTCGCGGTGAGGGGCCACGCGAGGACTCCGACGATCCACAGGGTCGAGTCCGCGATGGTCGTCGCGCCGAAGACCAGACTCACCACGAGCACGACGAGCACCACTCCCAGCGCTGCGCCGGCTCCGCACCGCGTCGCCAGCCACAGGCTCGTGACCAGCACCATCGCGCCTACGGCGAAGAGCAGGACCGGGACGGCGATCGAGACCCCGCCGCTGAGGGCGGCGACGAGAGCGACCCACGTGACGACCACCGCGAGCAGCCCGAGACACACGCCGAGCATCGACGCCGCGAGCCGCCGGGGGTCATTCTCAGGACGGCGACACGCCACCCTGGCGCCATCGCCGACCACGCCAGAGCGGCGAGGACGCAGGACCCGAGCGGCACGACCAGCCACGTCGCGACACCGCGGACGTACTCCGCGTCCCAGATCGCGCCGACGAGGGCCACGACCCCAAGGGTCACGAGGACCAGCGGAAACACACCCGTCCCGCGCAACAGGGCGAGCTGGGCGCGCACCGGCCGCGGGCGACCCCGCACGATGGGCCCGCGCGGGGAGAAGTCGCGTCGGACGAGCGGGCTCCCCTGATCCGCGGCGGGAGCGTCCTCGGTCGTGGAGAGATGACCGCGCGGGCCACCACCCCCACGCAGGCGGACGAGCCATGCCCGCAGGCCGACCCGCCGTGGTTCGCCGGCGGAACAGGCCCACGCGGTGACCGCCGGCACAGCTCCGGCCGCGACGAGACAGGCGAGGGTCGGCCACCACGGGTTCTGGAGTCGGATGGGTGAATCCGGGTCGAGTCCGACGGCGTTCGCGTGGATCTCGAGGACCGGCAGCACGGCCCGGACTCCCCAGCTCCACGGCTGCGCCCACCACAGCGACGACTCGGCCGTGATCGTTCCCGCGACCTGCCAGATCAGGGCGAACCCGACCGTGAGCAGCATGCCGACCCGGCGCGCCAGGACCAGCGACAGGATGAGCGGCAGCAACGACGTGCCCCACAGCACGAGCCACAGGGTGACGAACCGGGCCACCGGCGGGTCGCCCAAACCCGTGAGCAGCCCCAGCCCGATCAGCGGCATCGTCAGGGCGAGGTGCAGCAGCAGCGACTGCCAGGCGAGGACGAGGCTCCGCGCCGTCCAGGCGACCCCCGGCGTGAGGGGGCGCGCCCAGGTGCCGCCCTCGCGGGCCCGGGCCTCACGCGAGGACGCCGACGCCGCGAGGAGAGCGACGACGGGCGCCAGGAGCCCCGTGGCGTAGAGGGATTGCCACCCGAAGAGCGCCGACCAGTCCCGCACCGGCCCCGAGGGGACGAGCAGCCACCCGGCCGCCTGCAGGAGCGCGAGGGCCAGGCCGGCGGCAGCGAACCGCGCCGCGGCGCTCCCCTTCGCACGCACGAACTCGGCACGCACCGCACCGGACAGGGACACCCTGGATCGGGTGGAGGGACGGACGTCGGTCGTCGTCATCGGGCACCGCCTCCGGTCGCGGCGAGGTAGGCCGCCTCGAGGTCGCCGGCCGAACCCTCGGCGAAGTCCGCGAGCGGGCCCTCGTACACCAGGCGCCCGCCGGCGAGGACGCCGATGTCGTCGGCCAGGCGCACGACCTCCCCGAGCTGGTGGGAACTGATGAGGACGGTGCGTCCGCGGGCGGCGAGCTCGCGGATGAGGCCGCGCAGTTCGATGATGCCCTCGGGGTCGAGGCCGTTCTGCGGCTCGTCGAGGACGAGGACGTCGGGGTCGGTGAGCAGCGCGATCGCGAGCGCGAGCCGCGCCTTCATGCCGGTGGAAAACGAGCGGACCTTGGTGCGTCCGGCTCCGCGCCGGCCCGCGTCCAGCCCCACGACCTCCAGCACCTCGGTGACGCGGTCGGCGTCGACCCCGGTGAGCAGGGCGTGGACGCGCACGTTGTCACGGGCGGACAGGTGCCCGTACAGGGCCGGGCCGTCGATGGAGGCCCCGACGCGCGCGAGCCCGGCGCGCGAGAACGGCTCACCCAGCAGGTGGCACTCCCCGGCGTCGGCACGCAACAGGCCGAGCATGATCTTCAGACTCGTCGACTTGCCGGCGCCGTTGCGTCCGAGCAGCGCATAGACGCGTCCGGGAGTCGCGGTGAGGTCGAGGCCGTCGAGGACACGGTGGGCGCCGAAGCTCTTGGTGAGCCCGGAGCACCCGAAGGCGGGAATCGTCGTGGTCATGACATCCAGCCTGGTCACCGCGGAAGTCGGGCACCTCCTGCCGGGAGACGATCTTCACGGAGCTCTCGCGGCGCGGTCTCCTCCCGTGGGAGGAGACGGCTCACGACAGGGGCACGGTGCCGGCCGGTCCGGCCAGCCCGACGCTGTGGGCGAGCACGACGAGGGCCACGCGATCACGCGCGTCGAGCTTGAGCAGCAGGTTGCCGACGTGCGTCTTGACGGTGGTCTGCGCGATGAACAGGTCGTCGGCGATCTCGGCGTTGGTGCGCCCCTGCGCGATGAGGCGCAGTACCTCCACCTCGCGGGCGGTGAGGTGGTCGACGAGCGGACTCGGCCCGGCTGCTCCGTCCTCCTCGTCACCGGTGGGTTCGACGAGGGCCGCCGGGTTGCGCACCGCGGCCAGCAGCGCCGGAGCCGCCTGGCTCGCGATGACGGCCTCGCCCCGATGCACGGCACGGATGGCGTCGATGACCTCGGTGGGTTCGGCGTCCTTGAGGAGGAACCCGCGCGCCCCGGCGCCCACCGCCGCGAGGACGAGCTCGTCGACGTTGAACGTGGTGAGCACGAGGACTCGAGGAGCCTTCTCGCGCGCCAGGATCCGCCGCGTCGCCTCGACCCCGTCGAGGCGCGGCATCCGGATGTCCATGAGCACGACGTCGACGGCGTGGGCCAGGGTGCGCTCGACGGCTTCGACGCCGTCGGCGGCGGTCGCGACGACCGTCATGTCCGGCTGGTTGCCGATGAGCGCGGAGAACGCCGACACCAGCAGCGGCTGGTCGTCGACGACCACGACCTTGATCGGTTCGCCCGTCATCTCACTCCCCTTCAGTCGGGTTCCTCGTCGGGATGCGCGCGTGGACCGCGAAGCCCGCACCCTCGGGGCCGGCGGTGATGTCCCCACCGGTCAGGGTGACCCGCTCCCGCAGGCCGAGCAGACCGTACCCGAGCGAGTCACCCTGCCCACGGCCCTCGTTGGTCACCGACACGAGGCAGGCGCCGTCGCGTTCGGTGACGGACAGGTTCGCCACCGGCCGGACCCCGCCGTGCTTGATGACGTTGCTCAGCGCCTCCTGGACGACGCGGACGACCGCCAACCGCGCCGGGGCGGACCAGGATTCCTGCCACCGGCGCAGCGTCTCCTCCTCGGGCAGCGCGGTCTCGAGCCGGACTCCCGCCGCGGTGGTCTCCGTCGCGAGGGCGGGCAGTCGCAGCAGGTCGCCGGAGACCTCGTGGTCGGTGACCTGGTCGCGGAGCACGCTGACCAGAGAACGGAGTTCGCCGAGCGCACTCTTGCTGGCGTCGCGCACCCCCGTGAGTGATTCGCGCATCTGGGCCTCACCGCCGACGGCCAGAGCGGTGCTCGCCTGCACGTTCACCACGGCCAGGCTGTGCGCCACGATGTCGTGGATCTCGCGGGCGATGCGGGCGCGTTCGTCGGTCTGTGCGGTGAGGACCCGGCGGGCCGCCTCGCGTTCGTGCTCGTCCCGTTCTCGCTCGAGTTGCTCGCGGTAGGCCACCTCGGTGCGACGCCGACCGCTCGCCCACAGGTAGGTGCCGACCATGCCGAGGATCATCACCGCGACCAGCGCGGTCGTGGGTCCCCCGGCGAGCCGGTTGACCGGGCTGACGAACGCCCCGGCGACGCCGAGCAGCAGTCCGGTCACCCCCAGGCGGGTGGATCGTGCCGGGCGACCTTGTAGAGGGCCGCCGGCGCGCAGAGGATGACCGGGCTGACGCCGTGATTGACGGGCGCGAACCACACGAGCAGGGCCATCGCCGCGAGGAGCACATAGGTGGCGACGAAGGACCCCCGGCGTCGGGTGGTCCGCAGCGCCAGCGTGGCCGCCAGGCCCAGGTGGAGGAGGACGTAGAGCACGCCGTCCCAGGTGAGGCCGCGCTCCGCCTCATTCAGCCCGAGCAGCGCCGTCAGCGCCAGGGCGAGCCCGGACAGGATCAGGTCTGGAAGCGGTGGTCGTGGCACGCCTCGATCGTAGAAAGTCACCCTGGCCTCGGCCTCCTCCTGTGGGAGGAGCCTGCCCTCAGCCGTCGCCGTGTCGCGAGACCGCCACGTGTTGCTGCGCGAGGCGGCGGAGCGCGACGAGCAGCGCGTCCACGAGCACGGTGCCGAGCACAACCTGGCGCACGGCCGCGTGGGGATCGGGCGGCACCGACTCCACGTCGATCTGCGCGATGCGTTCGGCGGCGTCGGCGTACACGCCGAGCTTGCCCTCGTCGAAGCCCACGAGCGAGGCCTCGCACGCGTCCCACGCCCGATCGAGCGCGTCGAGCACGGGGTCGTGCAGGTCGACCTGCCAGCCGCGCCGCGTCACCCAGTCCCGGGCGCGGGAGGTCGGCGGCTCGTCGGCGGTGGCGGGGTCGTACTCGACGAATTCCGCTCCGAGCAGAGCCCGCTGGGCCGACCCGAGCACGCCGAGTCGCTCGACGTCCGGTCCGTCGATGGAGGAGAGCACGCGGTCGACGGTGGCGAGGTCGAGCCCGCCGACCTCGGTGAGCGCACGGATGAGGCGGACCCGCTCGACGTGGGTGTCGTCGTAGCGGGCCTGGTTGGGCGAGGTGGCCCGCCCGGGTGGGACCAGTCCTTCACGCAGGTAGTACTTCAGCGTCGCGACCGGCAGACCGGTCCGCTCGGACAGTCCGGAGATCCTCATTCCACATCACCTCTTGACATGGAGAGTAACACTCGCCATAAATAGAGAGTCGCACTCGCCGTTCTTGGAGGTTCCCATGTCCGCAGCAGCCACGACCCACGCCCACGACGGCCCGGTCGTCGTCTTCACGATCGGAATGACGATCCGCAAGCCCCACCGGCCCGACCTGTGGATGCCCGCCTTCGTCGCGATGCCGAAGATGCTGCGCGAACTCCACGCCAACAAGGAGGCGGCCCGCCGCGGCGAGGCTCCCGACCTGGGTTTTCTCGGCGCCGAGACCCTCATCGGCGGCAAGGGCCCGTTCGTGGTCCAGTACTGGCGCAGCATCGAGCACCTCTACGCCTACGCCCAGCGCACGGACCTCGAACACCTCCCGGCCTGGCGCGCCTTCAACCGCGCGAGCCGCGCCAACCCCGGGGCGGTCGGCATCTGGCACGAGACGTTCGCCGTGCCGGCGGACGGCATCGAGACGTTCTACAACGAGGGCGCCACGATCGGGCTCGGCGCCGCCACAGGCACCGTCCCCGTCGGGCGCCGTGGGCGCAGCGCCCGTGAGCGGCTCGGCTCGACGCTGACGGCCTGAGCGAGTCCGTCGCGGGGCATCGGGGAGAATCGCCCCTGTGCAGTGCGACTACTTCGACGCCGGCGTGTGCCGCTCGTGCACCCGCATGGGTGAGCCCTACGACGCGCAACTGGCCGACAAGGATCGGCGGGTCCGCGAGATCGTCGGCGACCGGCCGGCCCTGGCCTGGTCGGCGCCCTTCGGCTCGCCCGAGTCACACTTTCGCGCCAAGGCCAAGATGGTCGTCGGCGGCACCCCGAACGCCCCGACCCTCGGCATCCTCGACGCCGACGGCCACGGCGTCGACCTGCGCGCCTGCGGCCTCCTCGGCCCGGCGACGACGGCGAGCATGCCCGTCCTCGCGCGGTTCATCACCGACACCGGCCTGCGCCCCTATGACGTTCCCGCCCGCACCGGCGAACTCAAGAACATCCACGTGCTGGAGTCGGCGGGGGTGAGCTGATGGTGCGCTTCGTGCTGCGCTCGGAGGGGCAGGTCGGACGCCTCCGACGCTCGCTGCCGGCGCTGTTCGACGCGCTGCCGGGCCTGCGCGTGGTCTCGGTCAACCTCCTCCCACGGCACGTCGCGCTGCCCGAGGGTGAGGAGGAGATCCTCCTCACCGAGGAGACGACGCTGCCCATGACCATCGGCGACGTGACCCTGCATCCCATGCCGGGCGCGTTCGTCCAGACGAACTCGGTCGTCGCCTCCGGCCTGTACCGCCAGGCGGCGGAGTGGATCGACGAATGCGACCCTCGCTCCGTCCTCGACCTCTACTGCGGGGTGGGCGGATTCGCACTCCACGCGGCACGCACCGGTCGTGCCGTGCACGGCGTGGAGGTCAGCACGGAGGCGGTCGCGAGCGCCCGGCGATCCGCGGCGGAGATGGGGCTCGACGCCCGGTTCGAGGTCGGCGACGCCACCGCGTGGGCCGCATCGCTGCCGACGCCACCGGATCTCGTCGTCGTCAACCCACCCCGCCGGGGCATCCGGGCCCGCCTCGCCTCCTGGCTGGAGGACTCGGGCGTGGGCGCGGTCGTGTACTCGAGTTGCAACCCGGTCACCCTGGCCGCCGATCTCGACCGGATGCCGTCGCTGCGGCCCGTGCGGGCCCGGCTGTTCGACATGTTCCCCCAGAGCGATCACGCCGAGGTGCTCGTCCTCCTGCGCCGCGACGCGCACTGAGAACCCGGCGAACCCGGGCGAACGCGCCGGGACCGATCGGGCCGCGTCGGATCGGGGGCGACCCGAGCGTCCGGTCTCCCTGTCTGCCACGGTGTGGACGAGGCATGATCGAACCACCACCGATGAAAGGCACGAGCATGTCGCTGCTGCACCTCGCCTTCTCCCGCGACTGGAATCCGGCAGCTCCCGCGTATCTCATGTCCACCCGCGGCCTCACCATCGCCGAGGTCGGATTCCTGCACGCCAGCACCGACGAGGACCAGCTGCGCCGGGTGGCCCGCCGGTTCTACCGCGACGTCACCGACCCGATGCTCGTGCTCGTGATCTCCGAGGCCGTGCTGACCCGGTTCGGCCTCGAGGTGCGTTACGAGCCGGCCGATCCCGCCACCTCCGACGTCGACACCGAGCTCTTCCCGCACATCTACGGCGGCGATCTCCCCACCGCCGCCGTCGTCGACGCTCGCCCGTTCACCGCGCCGAGGTAGCTCCGGAGCGGACGACCCGGTCTCAGCCCTTCTGAGGCGGCTCGCGGTGGGATAGCCTCCCGGCCACGACCCGTCGTCGCCCGAAGGAGCCGGTATGAGCACACCCGTCCCCCAGCGTGATCGGAGGACCCCTCGGCTGGGCATGGCGATCTACGCCGTCGTGTGCGTCGTCGTCGTCGGGTTGGCGGTGCTCGTCTCGGCGCGCGCGGCCCACAGCGGTGAGGACCTGCGCGCCAACCTCACGCTCATCGCCCCGGCGGGCGCGGGCGGCGGCTGGGACACGTTCGCGCGTGAACAGCAGGCCGCGATGCGCACCGAGAACGTCGTCAACAACGCCCAGGTCGTCAACATCCCCGGCGCCGGCGGCACGATCGGACTCAGCAAGTTCGTCACGATGACGGGAGAGGCCACCAACCTCATGGTCACGGGCACGGTGATGATCGGCGCCATCGAGACCAACGACTCCCCCAACACGCTCAAGGACGTGCGCCCGATCGCCCGCATCAGCGAGGAGTACGACGTCATCGTCGTCCCGGCGGACTCGCCCCATCAGAGCATCGACGACCTCGTCGCCGCCTGGAAGCAGGACCCGAAGGGCATGGTGTTCACCGGTGGTTCGGCCGGCGGGCTCGACCACCTGATCGTCGCGGACCTCGCGCTCAAGGCGGGCATCGACGCCGAGCAGATCACCTACATCCCCAAGTCCGGAGGCGGGGAGGCCGTGCAGGTGTTGTCCTCCGGCGCGGCGGACGCGGCGGTGTCGGGCTACAACGAGTTCGCCGACCAGATCGACGCCGGCCGCATGCGGGGGCTGGCCATCGTCGCTCCCGAACGGGCCGACGGCATCGAGCTGCCCACCCTCGTCGAGCAGGGCTACGACGTGGCCATGACCAACTGGCGCGGATTCGTCGCGCCGCCCGGTATCAGCGACGAGCAGTTCTCCGAGCTGCAACAGATCATCACCGAGACCGCGCAGACCCAGGAGTGGAAGGACGCCATGGCGCGCAACAAGTGGACCGACGTCCTCCTCACCGGCCCTGAACTCGACACGTTCATCGAGGAGGACACCGCGCAGATCACGGCGCTCGTCAAGGAGTTGGGCCTGTGAACGCGACCGATCCCGGGCGGGAGCCGAACGGCACGGAGGTGTCCCGCGTCGACGTCGTCGACGAGGATGCCGACGCTGCCGGTGAGCCGCGCGGCGGGTCGTTCTGGGGTGGCCGTTCCGGGCTGGTGCTGCCGCTGATCCTCGCCGCCTTCAGCAGCTATCTCCTCTTCGGCGTGCTGACGACGGACGTCCCCGAGGGCACCGACTTTCCCGGTCCCCGCTTCTTCCCGACGATCCTCGTGGTCCTCGGCTACGTCTTCTCGCTGCTGCTCGTGCTGCAGTACGTGCGCTCCCCGAGCACGTCACGGACGACCGCGGGCGGTACCGCACGTTCTCCGACTGGTCGGCCGTGGCGTGGTGCATCGGTGGATTCGCGCTGTTCGCCGCCACCCTCGAACTGCTCGGCTGGATCCTCGCCGCCGCGCTCCTGTTCTGGTTCGTGGCCCGCGGGATCGGGTCGCGGCGGCCGCTGTTCGACATCTCGGCGGCGCTGCTGCTGTCCTCCGTCATCTACCTGACGTTCTCGGTCGGCCTGGGTCTGCGCCTCCCCTCCGGCGTGCTGGGGGTGATCTGAGGTGTCGATCGATCTGTTGATGCAGGGATTCGCCGGCGCGCTGACCCCCATGAACCTCATGTGGGTCGTGCTCGGGTGCCTCCTGGGCACGGCGGTGGGTGTCATGCCCGGACTCGGGTCGTCGATGGCCGTGGCGCTGCTGCTGCCGATGACGTTCGCGCTCGACCCCACGGCGGCGTTCATCATGTTCGCCGGCGTCTACTTCGGTGGCCTCTTCGGCGACTCCACCATGGCCATCCTCATGAACACCCCCGGCCAGGCCTCGGCGATCGCGTCGACCTTCGAGGGCCATCGCATGGCCAAGGACGGCAGAGCCACCCAGGCCCTGGCCACGGCGGCGATCGGCGCGTTCATCGGCGGTATGACGGCGTCGGTGGTCGTGGTGTTCCTCGCCCCCCAGCTCGCGGAGTGGGCGGCCGCGTCTCCTCGGCCCCGCCATCTCGGGCTCGGCATCGCCACCATCGGCATCGACCCGACCACGGGTGTCGAGCGGGCCACCCTCGGCGTGCAGGAACTGTTCGACGGGATCTCGCTCGTCACGGTGACGGTCGCGATCCTCGCGTTGGGGGAGGTCTTCTACGTCGCCTCCCGCATCCGACGCGACCCCACCGTGCGGGCCATGAAGACGACGGGCCGGCCGTGGCTGTCCCCGGCCGAGTTCAAGGAGGCCGCACCCGCGTGGGCCCGCGGGACGGCGATCGGTCTGCCGTTCGGCGTCATCCCCGTCGGCGGGTCGGAGGTGCCGACGTTCATGGCCTACTCCCTCGAGCGGCGTCTCGACCGTCGGCGCAAGGAGCCCCGGTTCGGCCGCGGCGCCATCCGTGGCCTGGCCGCCCCGGAGGCCGCCGGCAACGCCACGACCGGCACCGCGATGGGCGCCCTGCTCGCCCTGGGCCTGCCCGTGTCGGCGACGGCGGCGATCATGCTCGCCGCGTTCCGGCAGTACGGACTCCAGCCCGGGCCGCTGCTGTTCGACCGTGCACCCGACCTCGTGTGGTCGCTGCTGGCGAGCTTCTTCGTCGCGATGATCGTGCTGTTGATCATCAACCTGCCGTTCGCGCAGTTGTGGGCCAAGCTGCTGCTCATCCCCGCCCCGTACCTCTACGGCGGCATCGCGGTGTTCTGCGGCCTCGGCGTGTACGCGCTGTCGAACTCGACGTTCGACCTGCTCATGTTGCTGTTCATCGCCCTCATCGGTTTCGCGATGCGCCGCCACGACATGCCGCTCGCGCCGCTGATGATCGGCATGGTCCTCGGGCCGCTCGCGGAGACCTCGCTTCGCGACGCGTTGTTGTCGTCGGCGGGCGACTACGGGGTACTCGTCGCGAGCCCCATCACCTGGCTGCTCTACGGCGTCCTGCTCATCGTCGTCCTGTTCACCCTGCGCGCCCGCGTGCGGCAACGCACCAGCCAGGACATCTGAACGCGCAGGCGTCGACCTCAGAGACGTCCAGCCCGCAGCCGGCCACGCCGGCCCGCGAACCACGGCGCGCTACCACCGCGCCCGCAAGAACCCCCGACCGGCAGCCCAACGACATTCTCGCGGCCTACATGACGCCCTCAAGCATGGGGTGCGGCATGAGACTCGGGTTCGACACCCACACCCGCCTCATCGAGACGATCGTCCTCGTCTTCGTGAGCGGCAATGAGCTGGTCATCCACGCCATGCCTGCGCGTAGGCAGTACTCGACCTCCTCCCCTGACGGGGCCGATCGCAACGCACTCATCTGCCGTGCTGGGTGCTCGCGACCAGGATTGACCCCCGCACTGCCAAGCGCCACAATTGTGGTCATGAGCATCGAGTCCTTGCGTGAGGTCCGCGATCACTTCAGCGACGTGGTCGACCGAGTGCAGCACCAGCACGAGCGAGTGACCGTGACCCGCAACGGCAAGGCAGCCGCCGTCATCCTCAGCCCCGAGGACCTCGCCGAGCTCGAAGAGACCTTGGCGGTGCTCAGCGATCCCGCCGCGCTGGCCGACATCCGCGAGGCCGACGTGGCTTACCAGGAAGGCAACGTCATCCGGGGAGCCGACGCGGTCCGCGCTCTCCTCCCGTGACGGAGCCCTTCGAGCTGGTCCTCACCCCACCGGCATCGCGAGCCATCCAGAATGGTCTGCCAGAGGCCGTGGCCGCAGCAGTGGTCGAGCTCCTCACCGGAGCACTGATCGACAACCCACGACGAGTCGGAAAACCTCTCAGAGGCGAACTCGCGGATATCCACTCTGCGCGGCGCGGCACCTATCGGATTCTGTACCGGATCAACGAACAGGACCGCGAGGTCGTCGTCCTCCGCATCGAACACCGCCGCGATGCCTACGGACGTCACTGAGACCCGCAGACCCGCACTGTCATGCCGCCGGCGTCGTCGCTCAGAGGTGTTCGTGCGCTCACGGTGTTCGTGCCAGGCGAGCCGGTCCAGTCCAGTGGAGTCGTCGTGCGTCACAGTCATCGCCTTCCCCTCATCTCGCGGCGCAGGACTTCGGTCTCGGCACGAGTGGCGTGGACGCTCTCGAGGGTGCCGGCGAGGCGCCGCCTGGTCTCCACGACGTCCAGCACGTCCTCGGCGGCGAGGGCGGTGACCACGTCGAGGGGGCGGCGGGTGAAGTGCTCGTTGAACCGGCTCACCGTGACCGTCTCCAGCATCCGCTGACCTGCCCGGACCAGGACGGACGTCGAGACGACGTGGTCGAGCAGCAGCAGCGCACCGCCCGGACGCAGGACGCGCACCATCTCCGACAGCGCGCCCTCGACGCCGTCGATCGAGCACAGACCGAGCGTGCAGAGCACCGTGTCGGCCGAGGCGTCGTCCAGCGGCAGTCGGCCGGCGTCGGCTTGCCTCGTCTCCGCGGGGATGCGCAACGCCGATGCGCGGGAGGCGAACTCGGTGAGCATCGCGGGACTGAAGTCGACACCGGTCACCCGCGTCCCGGGCGGGAAGTGGTCGAGATTCGCGCCCGTCCCGCAGGCGACGTCGACGACATGCCCACGAGCCCGCTCACCCACCCAGGCGCGATGCGGCGCGAAGAGGCGACGCTCGAGGAGCGACGTCTTGCGGTCGTACGTCGCGGCCTCGGAGTCCCAGAACTCCGCGAGCCGCCCGGAGTCCACCATGGCTCACCCCTGTCGACATGGGTGAGCCTGCCACCTCCCCTCCGGACGCGCGCGGTGGCGGATCGAGACGCGGTCGCCCGCGCCGGCGAGGACGCACGCGGACCTCTCCCCTCATGGACGGAGGGCTCGACGACTCAGCCGCGGGTCGACATGCCTGCCGACCAGGTGCGATACCCGCCGTCGAGGTTGCGGACGCGACGACCGGAGGCAGTCAAGATGCGGCCGGCGACATGGCCACGGATGCCGACCGCGCAGTGCACGACGAGGTCACCGGCGGGTACCTCATCGGCCCGAACTCGCAGCTCGTCGACGGGGATGTTGACCGCCCCCGGGATGGCCCCGGCCGCGAACTCCGCCGGCGTGCGCACATCGATCACCGTCTCGCCCGCGGCCTGCGCGTCGGCGACCTCGTGCCACTGGATGCTGTCCTCCAGACCGGTGGCACGGTTCTCGGCGACGAACCCGAGCATGTTCACGGGGTCCTTGGCGGAGCCGAACTGCGGGGCGTAGGCCAGTTCGAGCTCGGCGAGGTCGCTCGCCCGCAATCCGGCTCGCATGGCGGTGGCGATGACGTCGATGCGCTTGTCGGCGCCGTCGCGCCCCACGGCCTGGGCGCCGAGGATGGCGTCGGTCTGGGGGTCGATGAGGAGCTTGAGCGAGATCGACTCCGCGCCAGGGTAGTAGCCGGCGTGCGAGGCCGCGTGGGTGTGGATGAAGCGGTGGGCGCGGCCTGCCGCGACGAGGCGCTTCTCGTTCCAACCCACTGCCGCGACCTGGTGGCCGAGCACCCCGACGATCGCCGTTCCGAGCACCGGGCGATCCTCGACCGCGCGTCCGGCGATGGTGTCGGCGATGCGACGCCCCTGCAGGTTCGCGGTGTTCGCCAGCGGGACGAGGACCCCCTCGCCGTCGAGCGCGTCCCTCTTGACGACGGCGTCGCCGGCCGCGTAGATGTGCGGATCGCTGGTGCGGTAGTGCTCGTCGACGACGATGCCGCCGCGGGGCGCCACCTCCAGACCCGCGTCCACGGCGAGCGCCGACTCCGGCCGGACGCCGACGGCCGCGACGACGAGGTCTGCCGGAATCCGTTCTCCCGTGGCGAGTTCGACGTGATCCTCACCGATGGCGGTGACGCTGGAGGACAGACGCAGATCCACCCCCGCCTCACGCAGGGCGTCGTGGACACCGGCGATCATCTCGGGGTCCATGGGCGCCATGAGTTGCGGCATCGCCTCGACCACCGTGACCGCGAGGCCACGGTGCAGGAGGTTCTCGGTCATCTCGACGCCGATGAATCCCCCACCGATGACGACGGCGGACCTCGCGCCGTCGACGGCGGCGACCAGCGCGTCGGTGTCCTCGACGTTGCGCAGCACGAGAGCGCGCTCGATGCCGGGGATCGGCGGCCTCACGGGCGCGGCGCCGGGAGTGAGCACGAGCGAGTCGTACGGAAGGTCCTCCTCCCGCCCCGAGTCGAGATCGCGCACCCGGACGGTTCGGGCGTCGCGGGCGATGGCGACGGCCTCGGTGCGCACGCGGACGTCGATGTCGAACCGCGCCCGCAGGGAGTCGGGGGTCTGCAGCAGGAGAGCCGAGCGCTCCTCGATGACCCCGCCCACGTGGTAGGGAAGACCGCAGTTGGCGAACGAGACGTTGCCGCTCTTCTCGACCACGGTGATGGTGGCGGTCTCATCCAACCGGCGGAGTCTGGCTGCGGTCGACATTCCGGCGGCGACGCCACCGACGATCACGATGTTCATGTGGACATACATACCCCTGGGGGTATATGGTCGTCAAGTTGTCGACCCCCGTCATCAGAAGGAGCTTCACCATGTGCCGAGCAGTGCCTTGCACGGTCTGTGGCCGGACGACCTGGGCCGGATGTGGCCTGCACATCGACTCGGTCCGCCAGAACGTCCCCGCCGACCAGTGGTGCGAGGGCCACCCGCGAGCGGCGGCGGGCCAGAAGTCCGGCTTCCTCAGCAGGCTCCTGGGTCGATAGCCGCACCCGCCCCACATCTCGCCGCCGACCACCTCGAACCGGAGGTGGGAGTGGGGGCGCCGTTCCGCGCCTCGCGGCGTCGCGTCTCGCGCTTCACGTCCCGCGTGCCGGCGTCTCGCGCTTCGTTCTTCCGAATCGTGATGCGCGCGTTCGCCTGACTCGCTGAGGGCCCGACGCGCGGGCGATCGGCCCGCGTCGTGACAGGGTGTGGCCATGAACGGCGCTCTCGGCATGCCTGCGGCATGAACGACTACGTCCGCGCCCCCGACGGCGCCCTGCTGGCCGTCCGCCAGGCCGGGCCGAAGACCGCGCCCCCGTTGTTGCTGCTGCAGGGTCAGGCCAATTCGATGCGGTGGTGGGAGGAGCTCCGCACCGGCTTCGAGCAGGCCTACCGCACCGTCACCATCGACTACCGCGGCACGGGCAACACCTGCGCCGACGTCGGCGACTGGACGACGCTGACCTTCGCCGAGGACGCCGCGCTCGTCATGGCCGAATTCGGGTTCGAGAGCTACCGCGTCTACGGGACGTCGATGGGAGGCCGGGTCGCGCAACACCTCGCCGCCCGGCACGCCTCACGGGTGGAGCGGTTGATCCTCGCGTGCACCTCCCCCGGCGGCCCGTTGGCCCGCGAGCGCAGCCGTGAGGTGCGCCGCATCCTCGCCTCCCCGGAGGACGGGAACCGCATCCAGCGGGTGCTGCGCTTCTTCTACACCGACGACTGGCCGGGCCGGCCCTCCGACAGCCTGCTGCTCGGCGACCCGACGATGACGCCCGCCGCCTCCCTCGCCCACCTGCGCGCCAGCACCGGCCACGACGCCTGGACGGCGCTGCCCGACATCACCGCACCCACCCTCGTCCTGCACGGCACCGACGACCCGATGGTGCCCCCGAGAACGCAGAGATCATCGCCTCGGCCATCCTCGACGCCCGACTCATCCACCACCACGGCGGCCGTCACGGCTTCTTCGACGAGTTCGCCGACGACCTGCGACCGACGCTGCTCGACTTCCTTCGCTGAGCCACCCGCCGACCTACGCCGACCCCCACGACCTGACCGGCGAGCTCCGCCGACAGTGATGAGGGGTGCGCTCCCAGGTCGCTGCACGGCACGCGCCGACCGATACCCCTGGGGGTACATGTACGATCGGGGCTCGGCCTGCGCCGAGACCGCACATCACCGCACGCCCCGACTCACTGGGTGCGGTGCCGGCATCGTCGACGTCCGGTAGCTCGTCGTCACCAGGAGGTACTCACCATGCGACTCGACCCGTCCGACCTGGACTCGGCCCTCAAGCGGCTGCGCCGCGCCCACGGTCAACTGGGTGCCGTGATCCGCATGATCGAGGAGGGCCGCGACTGCAAGGACGTCATCACCCAGCTCTCCGCCTGCAGCAGCGCCCTCGATCGCGCAGGGTTCTCGATCATCACCACCGGCCTGCAGCAGTGCATGACCGAGGACAACCCCGACCGCGAGGCCGATCTCGCCGCGATGGAGAAGCTCTTCCTCTCCCTCGCCTGAGCGCGCGCCTCACCCCTCGAGCAGCGACGCCGCGTTCGCCTGCACCTCACCGAGCACCGGCCACATCGCGTCTCCGAGTTCGACCTGCGTGAGGAACACCGAGATCGTGCCGTCGGGGTCGATGTAGAAGTCGGTCCCCTGGCCACCCGACCAGGCGTAGCGCCCCTCGTGCTCACCACCGGTGGCGACCGATCCGCCGTAGCCCCACCCGATGCCGTCCCAGAAGCCGGGAAAGAAGCTGTCCGGCGTCTTGACCGACTCCGGCACCTGATCCCGCGTCATCTCGCGCACCAGGTCGGGGTCGAGGAAGGGGTCACCCTCATGCCTGCCGCCGTCGGCGAGCATGCGGCACAGCCGGTGATAGTCGGCGGCGGTCGAGACCAGTTCTCCGTGCGCCGTGTCGAACGGAGGCTCGCCCACGTAGAACCCGCCGCCGAGCGGCTCGGCCTCCTCGAGGCCCGACTCGCCGTGGCGGTAGGCGGCCGGGAGCCGGTGGGCCTGATCCTCGGGGACGAACAGCGAGGTGTCCGGCATGCCGAGTGGATCGAACACGACTCGACGCAGGTACTCCTCCACCGGGATTCCGGCGAACCGCTGCAGGAGCACGCCGAGGATGCCGAAGCCGTGGTGGTACCGGAACCCGTCCCCCGGTTGATGAGCCAGGGGCAGTGTGGCGAGCGCGACCAGCCAGTCGTCGGCGCACGAGTCGACCGGATCCGCCCCCGCCTCGACGCCGGCGTCGCGGTAGGCCGCCGCCAACGGCGACCCACCGGGTTGCATGCCGTAGCCCGACCCGTTGGTCAGCAGGTCGCGGACCGTGATGCCATCGATGTGGCGATCGAGAGTGGGGGTGAGGGTGTCGGGCATCGGTGCTCCTCTGTCGTGACGCCGTGGGTGCCGACCGTAGCCGCCGCCACCGACAACGCATCCGGAACGCAGAACACCGCTGGTCACGCCACAGATACGGCGAGCGGCGACGACGACCCGATCCGACGCCGGCGGGCCGCGGCGACGGGCATCCGCGTCCCCATGGCACCGTGGGAGTCATGTCGATCGGTGAGGTGCTGACCCCGGTGCGCGAGCGATACGCGCACTGGCTGGGCTTGGACGCAGTCGAGGTCGAACGGGACGGCCGCGAGGACCCCGAGGAGGTCCGCGCGCTGCAACTCATCCTGCGCCTGGAACGCGACGGATCCCCCGACCGGGCGACGGCACTGGCCCTGGCCGCCACCGGGTGCGCGTTGCTCTGCCTCGACGAGCGCAGCGCTCCTGGCGGGCCCTGGCATGCGGAGGTCGACGCGTACTGCCGAGGCCACATCCGCAAGGTCACCCGCCGCGCCCGCGGAGCCCGATGGGAGGCGAGCGCCGACCTGCCCGGACTGTCGTTCGAGCAGGGCGACACGCAGATCCGCGTCCTCGTTCCAGGGCGAGTCGGCGACCTCGACAAGCGGGTGTCGGTGATGCAGGTGGGCGGCACGGAGATCCCGCCCGTCGACCCCGACGACGACACCCCCGCCCCGGCAGCCGACCCGGCCACCACGCCGCACGAGGGCCCTCACCTGCGCTGCGTCGTCCCGGCCTCGCTCGAGATGACGGCGGGCAAGCTCATGGCCCAGACCGGACACGCGGGCATGATCGCCGCCGCGTTGGCCGCCGAGACCGACCCCGACCTGCTGCGCCGGTGGTTCGAGGCCGACTGCCCCGCCGTGGCCGAGGTCGCGGACGAGCGGTGCTGGAGGGATCTCCTCGCGAGCCTGCAGGACCCGGCGGTGGCCTGGACCGAGCATCGGCGCCTGGCCGTCCGCGACGCGGGGTACACCGAGGTCGACCCCGGCACGATCACCGTCGTCGCCACCCTCGAGAAGGGCTGAGCGGCGCCGCGGCAGCGAGTCCCTCGCCCAGGAACTCCCCCGAGCGGTGAAACCACCGGGATCAGCGCATGCGGCCCTCGTGGATCATCGTGATCGCCTCGGCGGCCCGCCGCAGCCGCGTCTCGGCCTTCTTGGCCTCGCCCACCCACGTCGCGAAGGACTTGCGGTGGGTGTAGGCGAGCGCCTCGAACCCCCGGCCGGCGTCGGCGTCCCGGCTCAGGGCGTCGGCGAGTTCGGTGGGGATCTCGACCTCTCGCGGCGTCTCGTCGCGCGCCACCACGGCGTCGACCTGCTGCCCGATCTCGACCCCGAGCTCGGCACGTGCGGCCTTGCTGAGGCCGATGCAGTTGACGCCGCCCATCACGGCGAGACGCAGGGCCGTCGTGCGCCCGTCGATGCTCACGCGCACCGCCGCCCGCTTGCCGCCGCCGAGCTCGCGCACCTGGTCGTCGGTGAGGATGATCGCGCACGCAGGACCGAACGGCTCCAACGTGGTTCGCAGTGACAACTCGGTCATCGGTGGGCTCTCCTCGGGTCGGGGCCGTGATCCGCGTGGCCCGGTGTCGCGATCCGCGCTCGATCATCGCCGATGCTCACGACCGGCGCACGCGTACTCTGTGCCGGTGTCCGACCGAACCGGCGACGTCCCCCGCGACCAGGAGCGCTCGCTGTGGCCGTTGTACGCCGGCGGATTCCTCGGCCCGTTCGGTGGGGCGATCCTCAACACGATGCTGCCGGAGCTCGCCGGTGGGCTGGACACGACTGTCACGGCGGCGGGTTCGGCGGTGAGCGCCTACCTGTTCCCGTTCGCCGCCCTCATGCCGCTGGCGGGGTTGCTCGCCGCCCGGTGGGGTGCGGAGCGCACGGTGCGGCGCGCGTACGTCGTCTACGCGGCGGCCGCGCTCGTGTGCGTCGTGGCTCCGGTGTTCGGAGTGTTCTTCGCCGGACGCGTGCTGCAGGGCATGGCCAACGCCTTCACGACGCCGCTGCTCATCACGATGATCGCCGACCGCGTGCCGGCCTCGCGGATCGGCCGCAGTCTCGGGACGTACGCGAGCATGCAGGCCGCGGGGATGGCTTTCGCGCCCTTCGTCGGTGGGCTGGCGGCCGCCGTCGACTACCGGCTCGCCTTCGTCGTCGTCGCCGTGGCGGCCGGAGCTCTCGCGATCGTCACCCCCCGCGCACCCGCCCACACCCGGACCGACGCCGCCCGCCCGCCGTGGCGGCCCCTGCTCAACCGCGGGCTCGGGCAGGCGTGCCTGGTCGGGTTCACCGTGCAGTTCGCCTCCACCGTCATCATGTTGGTGGCCGCGCTCGAGGCCAGCGACCGATTCGGCCTGTCCCCCGCGGCCCGCGGGCTGGTCGTCGCCACGTTCGGTGTCGCCGGGCTCGCCTCCGGGCGGCTGGTGGGCGCCCTCGCCGATCGCCTCGGGATGCGCCGGATGGGCTTCGGTGCGACCGCCACCCTCGCGCTCGCCGTCGGCGCCGCCGCCTGGCCGCCCGTGGTCGCCGCCCTCGTCGCGTGCGTCGTCGCCGCCGGGATCGCCGGCACCGGGGCCCGGGTCATGACCAACACGCTCGCGCTGCGCAGCACCCGCCAACCGCAACACCGCCACCGCCCTCGCGCTGTCCGCCCAGTTCCTCGGATCCGCTTTCGCGCCGGCCTTGTTGCCGATCTACCAGCAGTCGGTGGTCGCGGCCTGCGTCATCGCCGCGGTCGTCGCCGGCATCGGCGCCCTCGTCGTCCTCGTCCGCACGTGACCGGAGCGGTGCGCGGGGCGCTCGGAGGCGCCCGGTAGGCTCCGACGGTCGAAAGGGGCGAGATGGAGATCGGGTTCGACCGCGAGAAGTACCTGCAGATGCAGGCGGAGCACATCGACGCCCGGCGCAAGCAGTTCGGCGGCAAGCTCTATCTGGAGTTCGGCGGCAAGCTCTTCGACGACCTGCACGCCTCCCGCGTCCTGCCGGGTTTCGCGCCCGACGACAAGCTGGTCATGTTGCGCCGGCTCGCCGACGAGGTCGAGATGGTCATCGTCATCAGCGCCCAGGACCTCGCCGACAACAAGATGCGCGGCGACCTCGGCATCGGCTACGACGCCGACGTCCTACGCCTCATCGACGAGTTCCGTAGCCGTGGACTGTTCGTCGGCAGCGTGGTCATCTCGCACGTCACCGACGACAACAAGGCCGCACGCGCCTTCAAGCGCAAGCTCGAGCGGCAGGGCGTCAAGGTCTACCGGCACTTTCCGATCAAGGGCTACCCCAACGACGTCGCGCACATCGTCAGCCCCGAGGGGTACGGCCGCAACGAGTACATCGAGACCTCCCGCGACCTCGTCGTCGTCACCGCGCCCGGCCCGGGCAGCGGCAAGATGGCCACCTGCCTGTCGCAGCTCTACCACGACCATCAGCGCGGGATCTCCTCCGGTTACGCCAAGTTCGAGACCTTCCCCATCTGGAACCTGCCGCTGGACCACCCCGTCAACGTCGCCTACGAGGCCGCCACGGTCGACCTCGACGACGTCAACCTCATCGACCCGTTCCACCTGCGCACCTACGGCGAGAGCTGCGTCAACTACAACCGCGACGTCGAGGTCTTTCCCGTCCTCAACCTGCTGTTCGAGCAGATCATGGAGACCTCGCCGTACGCCTCCCCCACCGACATGGGCGTCAACATGGTGGGGCACTGCATCAGCGACGACGACGCGTGCGTGGCGGCGAGCCGGCAGGAGATCCTCCGCCGCTACTACAAGGCCCTGGCGCACGAACGGCGCGAGGAGATCGAGCCCGAGCAGTCGGAGAAGATCGCCCTGCTCATGGGCCGGATGGGCATCCAGGCCACCGACCGCCCCGTCGTCGAGCCCGCGCTCAAGGTCGCCAAGCGCACCAAGGGGCCGGCCGCCGCCATCGAACTGCCCGACGGCCGCATCATCACCGGCAAGACCACCTCGCTGCTGGGCTGCTGCTCGGCGATCCTGCTCGACGCGCTCAAGGCCCTCGCCGGGATCGACGACGGCGTCAAGCTGCTGGCGCGCGAGACCGTCGTGCCGATCCAGGAGGTCAAGACCCGCCACCTCGGGGGCCGCAACCCGCGCCTGCACACCGACGAGGTGCTCATCGCCCTGGCCGTCGGCGCCCAGCACGACGACAACGCACGTCGCGCGCTCGCCGAACTCCCCAAGCTGCGCGGGTGCGACGTGCACTCGACCGTCATCCTCGGGCCCGTCGACGAGGGGATCTTCCGCAACCTCGGTGTGCAGGTCACGAGCGAACCCGCCTACCAGACCAAGAAGCTGTACCGAAAGTCCTGAGCGCGGCGGGCGCGACTCACGCGATCGCCAGCGAAGCGAGGTCGAGGGTCTGACGGCGGCCGAGGTCGGCGCGGTGCTCGACCAACCAGGCGTCGGCCTGCTGCCATCCCAGGTCGTGCAAGCTCCTGATCAGCGCGGCCGGCGCCTCGGTCTTGGAGGACGCGCTGAACCGGGCCAGCTCGTCACCACCGTCGATGCGGTGCGCGCGCAGATCCCGGACGCGCGCGAGGAACGGGTGCTGTTCGCAGGCCCGGTCGGCCTCCGGCGCGACGATCTGCAGGAGACCGAGGATGCGCAGCTCCTTGACCAGCGAGGCGTTGAAGGTGATCTCGTTCATCCGGTCGAGGATGTCGGGGGCCGTGGTGGGCGCCTCGTCACGGCCGACCGGGTTGATCTGGACGACGAGCAGGTCGCGGGCCTCGGCGTGGTCGACCAGCGGCAGGAGGGAGGGGTTGCCGGCGTACCCGCCGTCCCAGTACTCCTCGCCGTCGATCGTCACGGCCTGGAACAACGTGGGCAGGCAGGCGGAGGCGAGGACGACGTCCACGTCGATCCGGGACCCGTCGAACACCCGCAGCCGCCCGCTGCGGACGGCCGTCGCAGAGACGTACACCTCCACCTCACCGCGGCGCATCGCGTCGAAGTCGATCTCGCGCTGGATGATCCGCCGCAGCGGATGGACGCCCCAGGGGTTGATGTCGTAGGGGAGAACCCGGCCGACCACGCTGCGCCCCACATCCGGACGGCTTGCTGCCAGGCCCCGCCGACGGGACCGGTCCACATGCGGGCCCAGGCCTGGGACATCTGTACCCAGGGTTGCAGCGGCGTGTCGGCGAGAACTGCCTCCAGCGGCGAGGAGATCCATGTGCCGATCCGGCCGACCTCCGTCCACACCCGCGCGAGGCGTTGCTGGGCACCCACCCGACCGCCGTCCGCGAGACCGGAGGCGAGAGCGACGGCGTTGAGCGCACCCGCGCTCGTCCCGCTCACGGCGCTGATCGTGATGTGGTCGTCGTCGAGCAGACGATCGAGAACACCCCAGGTGAACGCGCCGTGCGACCCCCACCTTGCAGGGCCAGGTCGAGCTTGACGTCGAGCGGCGCCTCGGGCGCCTGCGGCGAGGTGGACGACGAGGGAGTCGGCGGCATGACCGAAACGGTACGTGGGTGGATGCGGGCGTCGTCGGGCTGCCCGGGTTGGAGGAGACGGCGGAGGCCTGTGCCGCCGGCTGACGACCGGATCAGGGGCGCCTCAGGCGTACTCCGCCCAGACCTCCCGGGCGGCGCCGTCCACGGTCATGACTCCGCCGTAGGGCAGGATCCATTGAGGCCTGGTGTGCCCGAACGGAACTCCCACGACCACGACGGCGTCGGGGTTGTAGCGGGCGATCATCTCGATCGCGGTGTCGCGCTGCCGTTCCCGATGGGCGGCTCGGTCCCGCGCCGGCGGGGCGTGCTCCATCGTCGCGACCGGCGGACGCGCCACGAGCACCGCGTCGACCGCGGCGAGGAGGCCGCGCTCCCCCATCGACCGCAGGATCCACGAGAACTCGCGTGCGTCGATGACTTCCTCCGACGTCTCGAGCAAGAGAATCCCGCCGCCCAGGATGCCGGCGTCGTCAGGGAATCGCCCCGCCGTGAGGATCCACTGCAGGACCTCGATGCACCCGCCCCAGGTGCGGCCGGTCACGGATCGCGCCGGCCCCGCCCAACTCCACGGCTCGGTCGGTTCGCGATCGCCGAACTGCGTGAGGGCCGCCGGGTCGGTCCAGTCCTTGCCGACGTCCTCCGAGACCCCCGGATCGGTGATCCGCAGCCGCTCACCGGTGAGTAACGCGGCGCGCAGGGAGGCCGCATGGACGGCGTCGACCTCCGGCCCCGGCCCGAGGTGGACCTGGGTCGACCCGCCGTAGAAGCCCTGGATCCCGTGCGCCCAGAGCCAATTCAGCAGGTTGGTGTTGTCGCTGTAGCCGCAGAAGGGCTTGGGGTCGGCGCGCACGACGTCAGGGTCGAGGCGGCCCACGACGGTGATCTGGTCCTCACCGCCGACGGTCGCCAGCACCGCCCGGATCGAGGGGTCGGCGAACGCGGCCATGATGTCGTCGGCCCGAGCCTGCGCCGACGACCCGAGCTGCCGGGTCGTGGGGTACTCGACCGGGACGAGACCGGTGACCTCCGCGAGGCGACGCATCGCCTGCTCGTGCACCTCCGGCGCGAATCCAGGCGCCGCGAACGACGGCGAGATCACGGCCACCCGGTCTCCGGGCACGGCTTTGGGCGGGGAGGTCAGCGACATGACCCCCAGGGTAGGAGGGGCTGAGTCGTGTGTCTGACCACGCACGGTGTCTGCTCCTGGAGCCGGCTCGACCGGGTGCTGTGGACGGCGGGCGATCGGGGGGACGTGCGGTGTCCACCGCGACGGAACGTGTGGCGCCGGCAACCCCTCTCACGCGCCGGGACAGCGGGGGGGGCGAGCACGTCGACGCCGTGGGCATGATCGAAACGGGCCGTGGGTGAGGACGGGCGTCACCGGCTCCCCTGGCCAGGGAGGTCACCGGAGGACCGCGCGTCGACCGGCGACCGGACTCCTGAAGCTGGGACACTCGGCGCGTGATCGGGAGAGCAGTGGTGTTGGCGGGAGACTCCAGCGCAGGCAAGACGTCTGTGGCGCAGGAGCTGCAGACCCGGCTGGGCGAACCCCTTCTGCATGTCGGGGTGGATCATTCTTCTCGATGTTCCCCCACCACTGGAAGGACCATCCGCGAGGTCCGGGGCCGGGATTCTGGTACGACGACTCCGCCGACGACGACGGCGCTCCGCTGGCCCGCATCCGCTATGGAGACGCTGGGGGAGGCTGCTCGCCGGCATGCGGGCCGCCGTCAACGGGCTCCTCGCGACGGGCAACGACGTCATCCTCGACGAAATGCCGATCGAGGCCTCCACCATGCCTACCTGGCGGCGTGATCTCCGGGCATCGGCGAGCTGCTGGGTCTACGTCACGGCGCCGTTGGAGGTGCTGGAACGACGGGAGCGGGAGCGGATGTCGGGCCGCAAGTCGGGCAATGCGCGAGGGCATCACCGCCTGGGCCAGGGCGGCGACTGGGACATGGTGGTGAACACCGACACGGCCACCCCGGGGGATGCGGCGGCGGAGATCATCAGGCGGTGCCCGTTCCTGTAGGCCCGGCTTGCTCTGGCGACGATGTGGACAACGCGGGAGTATCCACAGCGCTGTGGATAACTCGTACACCTATTCGATTGTTTCCCGTTTGAGCATTCCTTTTCATCGGTCAACGCGATAGGGTGAGGAGACGGAATCAGACGGGTGATCGGGGGGTGAGGGTTGTGTCGACAGCGACCGAATATGTCGGGCCGGCGGCCCCCTCACGCGCTCAGACGGCGAGGGCGAGCGTGTCGAGGCGGCGGTGTTCGCGGGCATGTCCGGGGATGAGTTGCTGTCCGAGTTGGAGCGGATCGAGCGTGAGCGGGCGGCGTTGGTGGCGCGGTCGGTGGTCCTCATGGAGGTCATGGCGCGCGGCCGGCGGCGGGAGGCCCTCGCGGCGCTGGCACCGGATGTCCCGGCGGGGCGGCGCACTCTGGAGGTCGCCGAGGCCGATGCGTGTGTGGTCGATGAGGTGGCACTGGCGACGGGGTTGCGGGTTCATGAATGCCGGGCCCGGCTGGACCTGGCCTGTGGTGATGCCTCGCGGACGGGACCGATCAGGGCGGCGCTGGGCCGGGGCGAGTTGTCCTGGGAACGCGCGCGACGAGTCATGGACTCCGCTGCCCAAGTCCCGGCCGAGCACATCGAAGACCTGGTGACGCGGGTCGTGGCGCCCTATCCGGCGCGGTCGGTCGACGGAGTGGGCGGACTCTTGGTGCCGCACGAGGTGTTCGGCGCCCGGTTGCGGCGGTTCGTGGCCAGGCACGTGGACGCCTCCGAGCGTCACGCCCAGCGGATGCGGCAGCGGTGCACCCGCATCGACGTGCTGCCCGAGGGCGAGGCCACCCTGTCTGCGTCAGGCCATGTGCTGCGCGTGGCCAGCGCCCATGAACGCGTCGACCGGATCGCGCGCCGGCTGCGGGGCGAGGGGGATCCGCGCACGCTGGCCCAACTGCGCTCCGACATCACCCTGGACCTGCTGCAGTGGGGCGAACTACCCACCGACTCGGCCATCCTGGACGTCGCCGGCCTGTCCGCGTATTCGAGGTTCGCCGGAGCGTTGCCCGCGGCGCGGGTCGATGTGGTGATCTCGGCGGCCTCCCTGATGGGTGCGAGCGCAGATCCGGGAATGGTGCCGATCGCGGGCCGACAGGAGTGGATCTGCGCGGAGATCGTGCGCGATGTGGCGTTCGCGGCCGGATCGACCTGGCGGCGACTGGTCACCGACCCGATGAGCGGGCACCTGGTCGACCTCTCCAGCACCGGATACGCGGTGACCGGGGACCTGCGCGAACGGATCGTGGCCCGCGACCGGGTCTCCCGAGTGCCAGGCAGCACCCGTCCGGCCGGGGCGTGCGACATGGACCACGACATCGACTACGCCGACGGCGGCCCCACCAGCGAGTCGAACGTGTCGGCCAAGCATCGTGGCGGGCACAACCACAAGACCCACCGCACCTGGCACTCCCATCGAGAACCCGCACCCGACGGGACGATCATCTGGACCACCCCCACCGGACGCCGCTACCGCACCACACCCTGGGACTACCGCGACCCCGACCCACCCACACCCGACCAGATCCTGGAGGCCCTCAGCACTGCCGGCCACCCCGCCGCCGACCCCGCGCCAGGAGCGCTCACTGCGTTCGGATCGAGGCCCGCCCAGCCGGAGCGCGTGGTGCATCGCATCACCCGCTGCCCCGACTGCCGACGCACCACCACGATCGACACCGTCCTGGTCGGAGACCTCACCGACGACCCCATCCACATCCACCGACCACGACGAACACGACTGCGTCGAACCACCGAACCACGACGCGACCCCTGGACCGACACCGACCCAGGACCCCCACCCTTCTGATGAGGCTCGGGCCTGACGACGCTCATGCCCGGCGAGCAGTCCGATGAGGGTCGCGCACCGCCACCCACGCCACGACCGCCGCGGCGACCACCGCGACGCACGACGTGGGTGGGAGCATCCCGGGGCCGCCCGGAGCGCGATGACGAGACCTCCGAGGCCCGCGCCCGCCGCAATCCCGACCTGGAACGCGAGGACGTACCAGGCCGACGCCTCCCGCCCCCACCCCGGCGCGTCACGCAGGACGAAGCGCCCATCTCGGTAGCGGGCACGCCGCCCATGCCACCCGAGACGTAGCACAGTTTCGACGTCATCTGGAGGGGGTCCCGCCACACCCCACCCCGCTGACCTGCACTGTTGCCCCCGACCCCCTCCGCGAGTACGTCGAAACTGCGCTACGTCCTGGACCACGCCGACGATCGCGACGCTGGGCGCGCCGGACGCCGGGGTCCGGCCCGCCCGCACCCCGATGCCTGCACCCGCACCTCACCCCTCCCGCAGCGCGACCGACGACCCCGACAACAGATCGACGTTCTCTGGCGGCGCACACCAGGTGAACGTCACCCGAAATTCGTTGCGCACCAAGGGATTTACTCAGGGTCCGGTCAGGTGGCGTACATCGGGCCAACAGACGACGGCAGAGTCGCGTTCACCCCGGCGCGACAGCGTGACGGCGGGCCCGTCCAGCCCTCCGTCTCTCACCCAGGAGCACCTCATGAACAAGGCATCCCGCCGCGTCGCCACGGCGATCCTCCCGCTCGTCGGTCTGGCCCTCGCGCCCGTGACCGTCTCGCAGGCCGCTTCCACCCCGCCCGTCAACCCCGAGCGCAAGGCCCAGGTCGTCCGTGACGACTACACCGGTCACGTGCAGGTCGTCCGCGGCAAGGCCGCGGACGAGAAGGTCCTCACCGGATCGGTGTTCGTCGACAAGGACAAGGACTCCGTCAAGGACCGCGGCGAGAAGGGCATCGCCGGCGTGACCGTCTCCAACGGCCGCGACGTCGTCACCACGAACGCCGACGGCGAGTACTCGCTCCCCGCGTTCGACCGCATGACGGTCTTCGTCACGCAGCCCTCGGGCTACGCCGTGCCGGTGAACGAGGACAACATCGCCCAGTTCTCCTACAACCACTTCCCGACCGGCTCGCCCAAGCTCCGGTTCGGTGGCGTACCCGCCACGGGCGCCCTGCCCAAGGCCGTCAACTTCCCGATGGTGAAGTCGAAGGCCACCGCGAAGACCTCGCAGAACTGCGCGGTCGCCTCCGACACACAGGGCTACAACCTCAAGGAGGTCGCCTACGCCAAGCAGGGTGCGGTGCGCGACCTCGTCAAGCGCACCGACCTCGGCGGCTGCGGCGTGCTGCTCCTCGGCGACAACGTGGGCGACGACCTCGCCATGAACGACCCGACGAAGGACATCTACCGCCAATTCCAGGGTCCCGTCCGCGCCCTGCCGGGCAACCACGACATGGACTTCGACGCGAAGGACGACGAGGGCAGCCTCGACACCCACCGCGCGCAGTTCGGCCCGGCCTACTTCTCCTGGGACGTCGGCAACACCCACATGGTCGCCCTCGACAACATCCGCTACAACGGCACCAAGCCCGGCGGCAAGTGGGACAACGGCGGCTACAAGGAGTCCCTCACGCAGGAGCAGCTCGACTGGCTGAAGAAGGACCTCGCGAGCGTGCCGGCGAACAAGCTCGTCGTCATCAACGCGCACGCGCCGATCATGCACTACCGCGGCGTGGGCACCGACAACGCCGCCGACCTGTTCGCGGTGCTGAAGTCGACCGGTCGGACCGCCGAGAACACCGTCATGATCGGTGGCCACACCCACACCATCGAGAACCTGCTCCCGGGCACCAAGCGTGAGGAATGGGCGGCCAAGGGCATCGCCGAGCTGCCGTTCCACCAGATCGTCGCGGGCGCCGTCTCCGGCGACTGGTACTCCGGCAACCTCGACGAGTCCGGACTGCCCTACGCCGTCGGCATCGGTGGCAACCGTCCCGGCACCCTGACGCTGTCGCTCAAGGGCAACCGGTTCGTCGAGAGCTACAAGGTGCGCCAGGAGCCCTGGAAGTACCGGCTCTCCCTCGGCGTGAACTCCCCGACGTGGCGTGACTGGGCCCCCAAGGCTCTCGCGTGGCGCGCGGACAAGGCCGCCGACAAGGGTGCACGCCCCACCATGGGCAACCTCAACGTCATCACGGATGAGGACCTCGAGGGCGGCACCTGGATCTCGGCCAACTTCCTGCTCGGCTCACGCGACGCCACGGTCGAGATGTCCGTCGACGGCCGCGCCTACCAGGTGGCGGAGCTCGCGCAGCCGGGCAAGGGCGAGAAGACCAACACCGGGTGGGAGTTCGCCGACGTCCAGGTCGCCAACGCCAACCTGCTGTCGGCCGGCGGCAACGTGCCCCAGAACAGCTCTTCGGTGTGGCGCGCCACGCTGCCGAAGAACCTGTCGAACGGCACCCACACCGCCACCGTGAAGGGCACCGACCGCCACGGCCGGGTCTACACCGAGACGGTCCGCTTCACGGTCGTCGACGAGCGCGCGCCGGTGAAGTGACGCCGCACCGGAAGAACGGACCGGGCACGGCCCGATGAGGGTGAACCCCGCAGCCGCCGAGGCTGCGGGGTTCACCCCTCGCCGTCCACGACCGCCCGTGTCGGCCGCGCGGTTCAGCCGACGGGTTCGCGCACCGTCGCTCCCGAGCCCGCGTGCGAACCCGCCCGGTCCACGGCCCGCGCATCGGCGACGTCGTGCCCGGAGACCACCCCGCTCAGACCTCGCGGGTCGCGCAGCACCCACAGCACGTCGGCGACGAGCCACAGCACGGCGAGTGCCGCCACGGGGAAGGGTCCGGCGAAGATGCCCACCGCGGCGACCCCGCGCAGCAGACCGGGCGTGACCAGCGGGAACGGGCGGTCCCGCCGGACCGGCACGGGTCGCAGGTAGACGATCCGCTGCCCGAGGGAGGCCCGCGATCCGCGCAGGGTGGGCAGCACGGCGAGGGCGACCGTGACGGCCACCGCCGCCCACCGCATCAGCTCGAGCGCGAGGTCGCTCATCCCCCGCTCCTCCAGGCGCGGCCCCACGGCCAGCCCGAACGCGATGAACACCCCCACCCAGGTGAGCGCGACGGCGCAGGCGAGGATCCAGGCGTCCAGCAGCATCGCGGTCCACCGGCGCACCCGGGTGACGGGGCGGGCGGACTCCCGCTGCCGCACGAGGGCGTCGGGGTCGGCGAACAACCGCGGGACGAACCCGGCCACGGCCACGCCGATCGCGGTGCCGGTGGTGTTGGTGATGAGGTCGTTGACGTCGGCGAACCGGTAGGAGCACGCCATGAGCCCCCAGTTGCCGGTGTACTGCGTGGCCTCCACCAGCAGCGACACCCCGGCCCCGGTGAGGACGGTCCGACCGGCCGACCAGTGCCCCAGCCGCCGCCCGAGCACCCCGAGCGGCACGAAGAGCGCGACGTTGAGGACCATCTGCATGACCACCCAGCTCTTCGCCATCGCGATCGGCGACAGCCCGGCGAGCTCACGCGGCATCGCGCGGAAGTAGGCGGTCGGATCGAGTTCGAGAGGGCGACCGCGAGCGGTGCAGAACCCCGGGGTCAGCTCCCCGGCCCGGGCAGCGGGAACAGCGTGTAGGCGATGATCGCCGACCCGTACACCGCGGCCATGACCAGGCCGAACAAGCGCATGGGCGACGGCGCACCGTAGCGGCGGTACTGCCACACCAGCACGGGCACGAAGGCCACACCCGACAGGGCGAGACCGGCGATCACGGACCAGACGGCCTGGCTCAACATGTCGACTCCTCGGACGGTCGCGTCGAGCGCGGGTCCGCGCTCTCACCGACCACGGTGCCCGCCGGCCTCCCCTCGGCGCGTCACCCTGCAGGAGGGTTTCGGGTCCTCCTCCAGGAGGACCTCCCCGAGGGCTCCCCCGCCCGGTCGGGTCCCGGATCCACCGCTGCGTTCATCCGCCGTCGGCAGGCGGATCCAGGTAGGTCGCGAGGAAGTCGACGGCCTTGCGCTGCATGTCCTCCGTTGCGTAGTACCGGGATTCGGCGTGCCCGCCGTCGGTGAGGACGAGGTCGGTCGCGACACCGGCTCGGCGCAGCGCCTCGGCCGCACGCTCGGACTGGGCGTGCGGGACGACGCAGTCCTGACGCCCGTGGATGAACAGGGTCGGCGCCGACTCGGGCGACACGTACGTGATCGGACTCGCCGCCGCCGCGGCCTTCGCGCCCGCCTCGGCACCGGGGTCGGCGCCGATGAGCTTCCCCTCCGGTGAACTCCGCCCGGCGGACCCACGACCACACCCGGCCCGGACCCGATCGGGGACGACCGCCGCCAGATCGGAGACGCCGTAGTAGCTCACGACGGCGACGACGTGACTGGAGGCACCCTGCAGCGGCCCCAGGCGCCCCTCGTGCGCGGCCCGCCCCCGGGTCGTCCCGAGCAGTTGCGCCAGGTGCCCGCCGGCGGACTCCCCGGCCACGGCGATGCGCTCCCGATCGAGTCCGTAGCGCCCGGCGTGGGAGTACACCCACCGCACAGCGGCTTTGACGTCGTGCAGTTGCGCGGGCATCCGCGCGTCCCCGGACAGGCGGTAGTCGATGCTCGCGGTCGCCCAGCCGCGCCGGTGCAGGGCGTCGCGCAGGGCCGCGACGTTCTGCCCCTCGGTGCTCTCGAACAGCGCTCGGGAGCCGCCCTCCCAGCCGCCGCCGTGGATGAACACGACCACCGGACGCGGACCGCGGTGACCGCCCGGCACCGTGAGGTCCAGCGTGTGTGCGTCGTCGCCGCCGGCGACGTACGCCTGATCACGCACGTGCTGCTCCGGCACGGGTGTGGCGGGTGGGGTGGACGGCGTGGGGTGCATGGTCCGATGTTCCTCCGGCGTCAGCGGGGGCGTGGTGGCGCACGCACCCAGCAGGCTCAGCGCGAGGGCAGCCGTCACGGCCACCGGCATCCGTCTCATCGTCCCCCCTGGTACTCACGCGCGCCCCCGGCACGAGTCGGCAGGGTAGCGACCCCACCTGGGAGATCGCTCGACGGGAGCCGCCCAGGACAGCGAGCTCGAGGCCGCCTCCGATCGGAGGCGGCACGAGACCGGAGGAGGCGTAGGAGATTCGGCGGGTGTCGCCACTCTCGCTGCGATGTGTGCGTCGCCGCCGACATCCCGACACTCAGCCGCCGAGGACGCTGCGCGTGACCTCCACCTGCTCTCGCAGGACGCTCGCGATGACTTCCTGAGCGTCGTTGATCTGGCGCACCGTCTGTGAGACCTCGTCGAGCGCACCGCGCACCGCCGTCGAATCCGACTGGATCTTCGCGACCTTCGTGCCGACCTCCTCCGTGGCCGACGCGGTCTCGCGCGCCAGGTCTTTGACCTCTCCGGCGACCACGGCGAAGCCCTTGCCCGCGTCGCCGGCACAGGCCGCCTCGATCGTGGCGTTGAGGGCGAGGAGGTTGGTCTGCTCGGCGATGGTCGTGATGGTCTTGACGACGGCGCCGATCTCGATGGAGCTGTTGTCCAGCCCGGCGACGATCCGGCCCGCCTCGGCCGTGATGCGATTCGCCTCGGCGGCGACGTCCCGCGCGGAATCGACGTTCTTGCCGACCTCGGAGATCGAGGTGATGAGTTCGCGGCCGGCGTGCGCGATCCGCGCGGTGGCACGGCTGCGCTCGAGACTGTGCGAGACGAGGAACGCCGTGTTGCGCAGGGCGTCGCGGCGCGCGTCGGTCAGCACGATCTCGCGGGTGGCGAAGAAGTCCATGGTGCCGACCACCTGGGAGCCGATCGTGATCGGCACGCACACGCCCGACTTCACCCCGGCGCGCTGGGCGGCCGGTGCGCGCACGCAGTCGGTGACCGTGCCGAGATCGGCCTCGAACACGAGATCCCGCTTCTGCCAGGTGCGCCCGGCCAGGCCCACGCCCTCGGCGAAGGTCGCCGCGCGCGTCACGTCCCGGAACTCCGAGCCGGCGTCACCGGACTCGGTGGAGAAGCGCAGGACCTGCGCCTCCGGGTCGACGGCCCAGAAGGAGCCGTAGGCCCAACCGAATTCGCGCCGGATGGTGTCGAGCGCGATCTTCACCGCGGCCTCTTCGGACTCCGCCTCGGTGACCTCGCGCAGCACCGCGTTGATCGCGGTCGCGTCACGAGCGCGTTCGGCGGAGGACTCGGCCGCCTGGATCCGGTCCAGGGCCTGCGACACCAGGTCGCCGACGCAGCGCATGAGTTCCATGCGGCGCTCGGTGCGCGGCCACGGCTCGAGGGACGCGAAGCTCAGGACCCCCTCGACGCGACGCCCCGAGAAGATCGGGATGGCCAGCGTGGTCGACAGGACCGGCGCATCCGGGCCGAGCATCGCCTGGAGATCGCGCAGTTCGCCCTCCTCGAGGACGAGCTCACCGGTCTGCCAGGCCTTGCCGAGCCCGCCCGCACCGCGGGGATGACGACTCCGGCCGACCTCGCGGTCAGCTCGGGGTTGCGTCCGCAGGACACGTCGAGGACGAGCCCGCCGGCCTCCTCGTCGACCCGCCACACGCTGGACAGGTCCCACCCGACGGTGTCGCACACCCGGTTGATGCCGGCGTGTGCGGCGGCCTGGTAGCCCTCCGCCCCCGCCAGGGTCTTGACGACCTTGCGAAGGATGAAGACCTCGTCGTGCTCGATCGGGGTCGTCGCGGTCTGGATGACCGGGTCTTTTCTGAAGGGGCGTCGCACGAATTCTCCCGGCTCGTTGATGTCGTCGGGCACCCATCGGTCGAAATGTCCGACTTCTGAGTCGGCCGTGGCGGCCGAAGGGACAGGAGGCACCTCGCGAATCACCGGGCGTGTCACCGGCTATTTCTCGGGAGGTTATCGTGAAAAACGTGACTCGCAGCCTGTACCTCGCGTCCGTCGAATCCCGATCAGGAAAGACCGCGTTGGCGGTCGGGCTCCTTGCCGAACTCTGCGCCCGCGGCGGCCGGGTCGGCGTCTTCCGCCCCGTCGTCCAGGACCGCTCCTCCGACCGCATCCTCGAGCTCCTCCACCCGTTCTCCACCTCCCAGACGCCCCTGGAGGAGGCCGTCGGCGTCACCTACGAGGAGATCCACCGCGACACCGAGGCCGCCATCAGCACGGCCGTCGAGCGCTACCACGCCTTCGCCGCGATCCACGACATGGTGCTCATCGTCGGATCGGACTTCACCGGCGTCCCCGCTCCCGCGGAGTTCTCCACCAACGCCGCCCTCGCCGCCCACCTGGGTTCGCGGATGGTGCTGGTCGTCCCCGCCATCGACCGCGGCGCCGACGCCACCGCCACCGCGGCCGTCGTGAGCGTCCAGGAGGCCCGCAGCCGGCACGCCGACGTCGCCGCCGTGGTCACCAACCGCGTCCCCGACGGCCAGGTCGACGTCGTGCGCGAGGCGATCGAGTCCCGGCTCGCCGAGCTCGACCTCGACACCTGCACCCCGCGGGTGTTCGCCATGCCCGACGACACACTGCTCGGCGCGCCCACCCTGCGCGACCTCATGACCGCCATCGACGCGACCCTGCTCGCCGGTGAGGACAGCCTGCTCGACCGCGAGACCGCCGGCCTCGTCGTCGCCGGCATGACGATGCCGCACGTGCTCGACCGGTTGACCGAGGGCAAGGTCCTCATCTGTCCCGGCGACCGCGAAGAGGTGCTCATCGCGGCGCTGCTCGCGCACAAGTCCTCCACGTTCCCCGCGCTCGCCGGTGTCGTGCTCAACGGCGGATTCCCCTTGTCTCGCCAGGTCTCGCGCCTGGTCGAGGGCCTGGAGGTCGAGCTGCCCGTGCTCACGTGCGAGGACGACACGATGCAGACCGCGATGGCCATGCACGAGGTCGCCGGGCGGATCACGCCGCACACGACCCGCAAGATCGAGCACGCCCGCGCGCTCGTGCACGATCACGTCGACGTCGACGCGCTGCTGCCCGCGGCCGGGCCGGAGGACGAGCCCTCCTCGGCACCGCGGGTCGTCACGCCGTTGATGTTCGAGCACCAGCTCACGGCCCGGGCCCGCGCCGCCGACGCGCACATCGTCCTGCCCGAAGGGGGCGAGGACCGCATCCTGCGCGCCGCCGACACCCTCCTCGCGCGGCGCGTGGCGAGGCTCACGCTGCTCGGCGACGAGGCCCAGATCCGCGACCGCGCGATCGTGCTCGGCCTCGACCTGAGCAACGCCCGCGTCATCGACCCCTACACCAGCGAGCTGCGCGAACAGTTCGCCCACACCTACGCCGAGATGCGCGCCCACAAGGGAGTCACCCTCGACCGGGCCCACGACGTCGTGGTCGACCCCGCCTACTTCGGCACACTCATGGTCAAGGCCGGCGAGGCCGACGGCATGGTGTCCGGATCGATCACCACCACGGCCCACACGATCCGCCCGGCGCTGGAGATCATCCGCACCTCTCCCGGCGTCTCCGTGGTCAGCAGCGTGTTCTTCATGTGCCTGGCCGACAAGGTCCTCGCCTACGGCGACTGCGCCATCAACCCCGACCCGAACGTCGAGCAGCTCACCGACATCGCGATCTCCTCGGCCAAGACCGCCGCGCAGTTCGGCGTCGAGCCACGGGTGGCGATGCTGTCCTACTCCACGGGCGGCTCGGGCTCCGGCGCCGACGTCGAGAAGGTCCGTGAGGCCACGGCCCTCGTGCACGAACGCGCCCCCGAACTCCTCGTCGAGGGACCGATCCAGTACGACGCGGCGGTCGACCCCGACGTGGCGGCCACCAAGCTCAAGGACTCCCCGGTGGCCGGTCGCGCGACCGTGCTCGTGTTCCCCGACCTCAACACCGGGAACAACACGTACAAGGCCGTCCAGCGCAGCGCGTCCGCCGTGGCGATCGGGCCCGTCCTGCAGGGTCTCAACGCGCCCGTCAACGACCTCTCGCGCGGCGCTACCGTGCGAGACATCATCAACACCGTCGCCATCACCGGCATCCAGGCCAAGGGGTAAGGCATGCGCGCAGTTCTCGTCGTCAACGCGGGTTCCTCCTCGCTCAAGTACCAGCTCGTCGACCCCGACACGGGTGAGTCCCACGCCAAGGGGCTGGTCGACCGCATCGGCCTGCCGCAGGGCTCGATCAAGCACGAGGTGGGCGGGCACAAGCACGTCCGCGAGCTCGAGGTGCCCGATCACGTGCGGGCCATCGAACTCCTCGAGGAGGCGTTCGCCGAGCACGGCCCGGACCTGGCCGAGGTCGACCTCATCGCCGTCGGCCACCGCGTGGTGCACGGCGGCCAGGACTTCGCCGACCCGGTCGTCATCGACGACTCGGTGATCACGGCCGTGGAGCGACTCGTGCCGCTGGCCCCGCTGCACAACCCCGGCAACCTGCAGGGGATCGCGGCCACGACCAGGATCTTTCCCGACATCCCCCTGGTGGCGGTCTTCGATACGGCCTTCCACCAGAGCATGCCCGAGGCCGCGTCGACCTACGCCGTGCCGCGGGAGTGGCGCGAGGAGCGTCGCGTCCGGCGGTACGGGTTCCACGGCACGTCGCACGCGTACGTGGCCCGGCGGGTCGCGGAGCTGATGGAGCGCCCGGAGGCCGACCTCAAGACCGTGGTGCTGCACCTCGGCAACGGCGCGAGCGCGACCGCGGTCGACGGCGGCCGGTCGGTCGACACGTCGATGGGGCTCACGCCCCTCGAAGGGCTGGTCATGGGGACGCGCCCGGGTGATCTCGACCCCGGCATCGCGGGTCACCTCATCGCCCACGGCAAGACCCAGGCCGAGATCGATCACGCCCTGTCCAAGGAGTCCGGCCTGC
>NZ_BSUO01000002.1 GCF_030161635.1 Mobilicoccus caccae | reverse complement strand
AAGGCAGATAGGGCAATGGTTTGGTGTGTTTGTTTCGATGAAATCTCGAGATTCTTGGGCGTCTCATCACCCCGTCGCGAGCATCAGCCCGAGACGACGCCCCGAGGGCTAGAGCCGCCTTAACCTCTCTCCTCGCGTGCCGTGCGGTTCTGCCTGCCCTGGCACGGTTTCGGGACTCGACCCCCGCGATCCGTGAGCCCTGGGGGGTCGACAACCTCAGCCCGAGGCCCCACCTCCCTCCTCCTGAGCCGCTTTTCCCCAACCGCCGGCGACGGTGAGTCGCCAGGGGTGCTCTCGTCCCGCTCCTTGTCGCGTACGGCCCGAGGGAATGGGCTCTCTTGCTGCACCTTCGGCAGACCAACGTGCCCCCGATCGCACGGTGCTCACCTAGCACGGTGCGGTTCGGGAGCGACCTCGACGCCGTTCTCACTGACCAGCGATCAACCGTCGAGAACGACGCTGTGCGTCGGGGTGTTAGGCGGGTGCATTGGGTGCCCAGACGGCCACGCTGCCGCCGTGCCCCGACGCAGCCCTACGGCCGCAACCCATCCACGCGCCGGCGGTGAGTCCTCAGAAGACGATGCGTTCGCCTTCTGGCGTCTCGATCCATTCTTCGTCCTCGTCCCCGGTCGACTCCTCCTCACTGGCCTGCGCAGTGGTGGATGCCTTGGGTGCCTCGACCCGTGGTTGCAGCGGGGGAGCGGCGAACAGCTCCGCGAAACTCGGCGCCTGCGGGGCTGCCTGCTCGCTCGTGTCCGGGGCGTCCTCGTCCGGGGTGTTGCTCTCCCCGCTGGGTGCCTCGGGTGAGTCCTCGCCCGGCAGGTCGTCGATCTTCGTCACGGCCACGCGGTGCACGCCCTCGGGCTCGACCAGGATGACTTGCCCGGTGCCGAGCTTGCGCAGCTCCTTGGGGTGGACGATGAACTCCTCGACGCGCCGTAGGGAGCCCACGCCGGTGCCGGGTGCGACCGAGCCGAAAATGTCGCTGTCCTCGGTGACCTGAATCGTCTCCTGCCAGCTCGCCTCGGTGCCGATGTGCTCGGCGCGTGCGGAGGCGCTTCCACGCTGCCGGTGCAGAATGTGGATGCCCGCGTTGTCCCAGACCGACTCGGCGAACTCGTCGCTGACGGCCGAGAACGCTGCGTCGGTCTGCGCCGACAGGATCGTGCAGCCACCTCCGCTGCGCGATCGCTCGAAGCAGTCACGCAACGTCTCGCCGCCGATGGCGCCGAATTCATCCAGCATGAGCAGGGTCCGCCCCCGGTCCGGTCCGGCCATTCCTCGTCATCGAGCTGGGCGAATAGGCGGGTGAGGTCTTTCACGACCAGCGTGGACAGCGCCCGAGCTGAATCGGCGTCGACCTGCGCGTCCAGGCTGAACACCAGCACCCCTGCCTCACGCACGAAGGTGTCAATGTCGACGGTGTGCTCGTCCTCCACGCTCAGTCGTCCCGCCTCGCTCTCGGCCAAAGTCTCGATGCGGGCGATCATCCCGCCGACAGAGGACCTGTAATCACGGTCCTTAGCGGCCCGTGCGACCCGCTTCCCGACCTTGGCCTTCACCGGGTCGACGAGCTGAGGACGGATGCGCGCCAGCTCCTCCACCTCCATGAGCAGCAGCAGGTCCCCGAGGGTCCGCTTCCACTGCGTGCCGTCCTTGCGGGCGAGACCGCGCTCGATGAGCTGGTCCAAAGCTTGCAGACTCATCCGCAACCAATTCAGCCCGTTCGAGCGGTGGTAGGGGTCGGAGAATCCACCGTCTTTCATCGTCGCCAGGGCTTCCATCAACCGGGAAGTGACCTCTTGGGAGGAACCGTGCCGCAGCGGGTTCACGTGCGCGCTCGGCCCCGACAGTGACACCACGGCGCAGCGACGATCGGCGAGTGCGGCCAGCCACTTCACACTCCGAGCGAAAGCCTTGGACCCCTTGAGGTCGATCAGGACAACCCCGATGCGAGCCCCTCGCAGACCGAGCAACGCGATCCACAACAACCGCAGCAGCGTCGTCGTCTTACCCAGGCCGGTAGGGCCGGTCACGACGACGTGCGAGAGGAACCATGAACCGCGCCACAGCACCGGCTCCCCGGCCTCGTCGATCCCGAACAGAGCCGCGCTGTCTGTCCACGTCCCCGCCTCCCCAGGGCGCGAGGCGCCCTGGGTGCGGCGCACCCGCGCCGCCAACCGAGCCACGAGCGACGACGAGCCTTGCTCGTCGTCCTGCTCGCGCGCAGCGTCAGTGGTGGACGCAGGGGGCGACGCCGCGATCTTCTTCGCCCGCTCGTGCGCCTTCGCCGCCTTCGTCCCCGTCAGATGCGTCGAGTAGTCAGGACGATGCACCCTCCACGTCGGCCGGAAACGACGCCGCCGAGACAGCACCAGCCCGCAGATCACCAGCGCCATGCCGATCCCAAGCGGGATTTGCCCCCACAGCCACAGCAACCACCGCTCCTGGACCAGACCACCCAGAACACGAACCGCCCCGCCATCACGCAACATCAGCCCACCGCGAGCGACAACCGCCGCCATCTCCCGCCACGGCGAAACGTAGATACGACCCGCCCCGAGACCGAACAGCAGCGGCAACAACACCAGCCCCGCGAGCGTCACCCACCATCCACGCACCCGCTCCATAACGGCTTGACGAGAAACCACCAAAACCCCGACAAAGGTCAGAACGGCAGTGACGGGATTCAGCAGAGCAATTCCCCACACTGCCGCTCGAACCAGCGCCTCGCCCTCGGAAACGGGCCGCTGAGCACCTGGACCACCAATCCACGGCACCCGGGGACCGGCAACTGCCGACGCCTCCCTCAAGGCCTTTCCTCCCATTCCCACCCGCGCACAAACACCTTCGGCCCACTACCCGCGACGACCTTGTTCGCCTTCTCCGCGGCCTCCTCCAAACCCTTGCGCACGCCGGGCGCACCGTAGTACGCGACCCGCAGATACCGCGAGCTGAGAGCGTATGTCTCCATCAGAGCAACAGCCCGAGTCCGGTCCTTGCGGGCCAACTCCACCTCATGCGCAAGCAACCCCTGCTCATGCACCGTCACCAGATCGGGATAAAGAATCGCGCGACCTGCCCCCGGCGCTGCACGCAACGCGAACTCAGGAAACTCCGCACGCGGCGGGTCAATAGCGCGAATCTCGACCTCCGTCATAAAGGACCCGATGCTACGTCGGTGATGCAACCACGTCGCACAATCCACCACCGCCAGATCGTGATGCAACGTCCCCACCACAGGCCGTCGACCCGCGTGCTCAATCTCCACGACCCGCAACCCCTCACGGGTCACGCTATGCGTCATCGGCCGATCACCCAGCAACTTCGCCGACTCCACCAAGCCCAGCTCCCTAAACCGACGACACGACCGCTCCACCTGCTTCACCAACGTCGCCGAATCTGGATCAAACCACGCCACAACCTGATACGCCGTCACCGCCCGCCACCGAGACATCCACGCCAACCACTCAACATCACGACTCGTCAACCGCACACCAATCACCTCCTCAACCTTCACTCCAACCTACACACAACCCAAAACAAACCGACCCACCAAAAACCGGCCTCAACTACCCGACCACCCCGCTCTAACCCGCACCTAATCACCTAACGCAACCACTACCCCAACTCCACCTAAACTTACAACCACCCTCCACCCCCAACTACCCGCTTTAACCTGAATCTGACCACCTACCCCAACCACAACCTTCTTCAACCTTGACCACAACCAAACCTTGACTTAACCATTGAACCTACTCCCCACCTGTTCCTAACCTTCACCACAACCAAACTCCTCCCCCCACCCTGACCACTCTGCTCGCTCCCCAGGACACCACCCACTGACTGAGGGACGATGGCGGTGGGTGGTGTCCTGGGGAGCGAGGCGTTTACGCTGGTCAGGGTGGGGGGAGGGAGTTCCCGCAAGAATAGGCTAGGAACAGGTGGGGAGCAAGTCTGGAACACGCCTCGATCGTATCCCGAGGCGGCTCCGAGTGAAACCCCGGAGCCGTCCGGGTTCTTGCCGTGTCTCGGCTTGTCGCCGCGTCGCGGCCTCGCCGCGACCGGCTTCGATTTCGGCTGCGAACTTGGCTCGCCAGCTCGTCGCCTCTCGATCCCGGCCCGTTTCTCCGGGCCGCTCACGGCGATGAGCGCCGAGCGTGAGGCGATCGCCTCGCGCGCGTGAAGAGGACTCTCTAAGGAGAGTAGAACTCTCCGATGGGTCGCCATTTCGTTCCCCCACAGAAGACACCAGCCGCCGGCGGGCGCGCACCCGAGCACGAGCCGCTTCGAGCAACGCCTCGACCTCGACGGGGCGCGATCCCGGCGCGGTGAACTCGCCCCGCGATCGAGCTTGCTCCATTCCCCGGCGACGCCTCTCGCTCTCCTCACGCTGACGCAGGACCTCCTGAGCCCGCTGACGAGACAGCGGAGGCAACGGCTTGCCTTCCTCATCGGTCCAGTGGTTCAACCTCCACCGCAAACAACCGACAACCGATTTCCATGTGGTCGTGAAAGTCCACGCCTCACCGGAAGGTGTCTTGGCGATAGCGGTACGGATATCGTTCGGGGTCCACCCCGCCGCGAACCAGGGCCTCAGCGTGGATGCCAGACAGCGCGTCGATATTTGACGCAGCGTCAGATCATCGGCCCGCATCCGCTCAGCGGCAGCACGCCGCTCAGCGCGGGTCCTAGGGACCTTCGACATGAGCCAAGAACCATCGCCTTGATTCCCGGCCGGGACGGGTTGCGGCGCCTCGACAAGTAGCGCATATTCCGCCCTGAGATTGACGGGAGAATCGCTTTCGGCATCCCACTCAATCGTGCCGGGCGCCAGCTCCATCAGCCAACCCTCGGCGATGAGTCGAGCAATGCCACGCGAAACCGTGCGGGTGCTCCGGGCCATTCTTTGTGCGAGCACGTCGTGTCCGGGAGAGGACCATCCCACGTCGATGCGCCACTGATATGCCACATGGTTGACCAGCTCAACCATCGTGGCACGTAGATCGCGGCGGAAAGACTGGACCTCGATCCAGTCATGCACTCGACGCCGCCATTCGACGGGATTCGTGGTCACCACACTGCCACGGGGCACACCAATGCGAGCCCGCCGCCGACGTCGCGTCCGCGGACGAGGAGATGCTTTCTCTGATTCTCCGAGAGGGGTAGTCACGGCCTCACAGGCGCCGGCCGACGCATCCGCCAACGGCGACACGCCGCGCCCCGTAAAGGCGCGCAGGACTCCCTCTCGGGGGTCCTGTGGTGCTATCGTGACTCCCGAGTGATCAGTGTTTCGTTGTTGACCAGCTGAGCGCGTCAGGCCGCCAAGCAATCGGCGCCAGCCAGGTCATCCAAAGACGTTGTCGTTGTTGAGGCCCGGTCTCCTTCCTATGGGGGATCGGGCCTCAACCTATTGCCTCCCGGTGCCTCGTGGTGCTTCGACACGCCGCCGGGTTTCATGTATGCGGCAGGGTGTCGGCCTGCGGCTGCCCATCGAGACGGCCCTCCCGCTCGATCTGCTCCACTGCCGCTGGCACGTACTGACGCAGGAGGTAGCGCAAGGCGCGCACCATGTGCCGCTCGCCCAGGGCTTCCTTGAGCTGGTCGAGCAGGGCGTCATCGGCGGGGTCAAGATAGAACTGACGCAAGATGCGGGCCTGCTGCTGCTGGGAGTTGGGCTGTCGAGGCATGGTCTCTCTCTAATGCATGAATCGGGTGCTCAGCTGGAAGTTGGACGCGCCGCGCCGACGAACCTCGCGGAGTAGTAGGGCTTCACCAGGCGCCCCCGGAGATGAACCCGGTTTGCGTGCGCAGACTCAGCCCCGTGCGCGGTGCTTCGGCGATCGCGCCGTTCCCCACGAAAACCATGACGTGCGTGACACGCCCGCCGCCCGGTCCGAAGAAGAGCAGATCGCCGGGTTGAAGCTGACTCAAGGAGACCGCCGGCAGCGCGTCGTGCTGCTGCTTGGCCGTCCGCGGGAGAGTGATTGTGCCGCCGCTGCCGCGGTACCACGCCATCTGAGCAAACGACGAGCAGTCATAACCAACGGTGCTCGCGCCGGCGTCGAATCCGCGGGACGGCCCGGATGGGCCACCACCGCCCCAGCTGTAGGGGATGCCCTTGGCGACCTCGGCCAACCCGGCGTTCACGGTCTTGCTGCCCACGTCGGCGCCCACGAGAGGACCGACGAAGCTGTTGGGTGCGCCCCCGTTGGGGCATTGCTCCGCGGCAGCGTTGAGTGCAGACGGATCGAGGGGCGCCACCGGCGCAGTCGACGCCGAGCCCGCCGTGCTCGTGCTCGCGCTGTACGCCTGCACGATCACCCGCGCCGACGCCTCCCACTGCGCATAGGCGTCGGGAAACCCACTGCGCTGCACTGCCTGCGCCGCCTGGGTCAACGGCATCTGCTGCCAATCCGGCACCTGCAACAACGCGTCATAGAACTGCCCGGCCGCCCAGGTCGGATTCTGAAGCTGAGCGGGGCTGCCCCACCCCTGCGAGGGGCGCTGCTGGAACGCCCCCAGGGAATCCCGGTCACCATGATCGAGGTTGCGGAGCTGGCTCTCTTGCATCGCTGTCGCAATCGCGATGACCAAGCCACGCGGGGGAATCCGGCGCTGTTGACCCACGGCGATGATCGTCGAGGCCACCGACCGGGCCTCGGCCTTGGTCTTGCTCGCGGTCCCCACGAACGGAGCCTCGTCGATCGAGCCCGGCGTGAAGGTGCCCAGAACGGCCGTCTCCGGGGCGCCACAGTCATTCGCGGCTGCGGCCTGCTGACTCACGTTCGGGCCCGAAAGCAAGGCCAGGAAGGCCAGCGGCAGACCGATGAGCACCACGACGACAACACCGAGCCACTTGGTCACGATGACCCTTGCGCGGTCGGAAGTGTCGGCGCCGGGGCACCCGCTGCGGTGCGGCCCACGGTGGTGACGACGACTCGGCCCGCCGTGTCGGTAAGACCGAGCATCAGCGTCGAGGCGTCGTCGAGGTCCAGACTGACCGTCGAAGTGGCCCCGGAGCGGGCCACGACGTGCGATGCGCCGACGGGCGCGGGCAAGGTCGCCGGATCGACCTCACTCAGCGTCGTCGCCAGACGCGGCGTCGTCACCTTCACCAAGCCTGCCCGTCGCGCCTCCGGTGTCCCAGGTGCTCGCCACGCTGCCACGAACGCTTCCGCGGCACGGACCGAGGCTGCATCGGCATCTTGCGGCGCTGAGGGCGCGGGTGCGGTTGACTCCGGGGTGTCAACGGGCGGGGCAGGGGCCGCGGTCGGCTGCGACGTCGTTGCAGCCGCCGGCGGCGTAGCCGGCGCTTCCGGACGATCCCGGAACCAGAGCACAGCGCCAAGGAGGACCGCCGCGGCGAGAACCGCGGCCACCACCGGCCACCACCGGCCCCCCGACCGCTGAGCCTTCTCGACCGACTCCGGAGGCGGGGGAGGTGGTGCATGGTCAGGAACAACCGCATCCAGCTCGGCGTCGTCGTAGTCACGCCAGTTCATCGCTCGTTACCTCCCGGATTCTCAGGACCACCACTGCGGCGCCGCCTCGGCGCGGGCTGGCTGTAGCCGGTGCGTGCTCGCGGCCGAGGAGTGCGCTCACCCGCCGGCTGCGCTCCTGCTCGGTTCGAGGACGACCCGCCACCGCTGGACGAGGACCGCCGCGCACTCGGCGCGGCCGACGACGACGAGGACGACCCGCCACCGCTGGACGAGGACCGCCGCGCACTCGGCGCGGCCGACGACGACGAGGACGACCCGCCACCGCTGGACGAGGACCGCCGCGTCCCTCGGGTCTCGCCGCCGGTGCTGGGGTTGGCCCAGACACGTCGGCGATTGGGAGACAACGGTCCATCCGTCCCGGTCAGTGTTGCCAAGTACGCGAGGTCCTCGGGGACTGACGTCTCCTCTCGCTGAGTGCGTCGTGATTCTCCTGGACGTCTCGTCGGGGCGCCTCCTGGCGCGGCACTAGGTCGTCCCGAATCGCCGTCAGAGCGGGTCGGGCCGCCCTTGGTTCCAGGCCGACGAGCACTCGGCCGGCTACCGGGCCGCGTCGCGTCGCGTCGTGCTCCACCCAGGACACGACGCGGCCCGCCTCCGATGCCGGGTCGGCCACCGCCGGTGCCGCCACCTGCATCACCGTCGCCGCCGCCGGTGCCGTCGTTGGGCGGGTCGTCCTCGTACGTCCCGCGGCCCCGGCCGCGGCCCTGGTCCTGGCCTTGAGAGCTGCGTTGACGCTGACGGCCTCGACCGGAGCCAACCAGGGACCGGGCCGTGTTACCGAGCCCCCGAAGCGCCAGATATGCCCCGAGGCGTCCCCAACCCGACGATGCTCCACCGCCGGTCAGCACCCGCTCCAAATAGGTCTTGGCCCGCAGGGCTCCCGCGAGTGTGGCGAAACCGAAAACCGCGGCCGGGAGATAACCCTCCGAGACGGTCGCCGCGATCACGACTCCGTTGATGATCTGCGCGGCGCTGATGATGCCCAGAATGATCCCCGACAGGACCGTCAGCCCCGCGATCAGCAAGAAGATTTCCGAGCCCACTCGTCCGGCCCATCCGCCCACCATCAGCAGACATGCCCACAGCACACCGAACACCAGCAGGATCAACGCCGTCGTCCACGGCAGAACAGAACCGATGGCAAGGGACGCGTTCACCAGGAACAAGCCCCCACCGATCAGCACGGCTATGAGCGACGTGGCGATACGACCCGAAGGATCATGCCCCTGAACGAACCTCACGGTGGGGGCGTCATCTCCACCCTCAGAAGGCTTTATGACCTTGTCGATGTATTGCTTGCGCTCGTCGTCGGTCTTCAACTTCACCCAGTCGGGGCCGTACCGTTTGCATGCCTCAAGCGACCCGAACTGCGTCTGGCACCAGGGCGTGACGCCGAAGACGCGCCACTGCGCGTCACCCGTGCGACGCGCAAGCTGCTCTTGGTGAGTGCCGCCGGTGACGGCGCCGCCGTCGAATTTGAACGGCATGTCAAGCTGCGCCTGCCCGGTGGTGCCCAGGTTTGAAACAGAGGATGAGAGGAGCTGGCGCCCATCATCGAGCGAGCCGAGGAGTCGGGAACCGTCGATGGCGAACCCCGCCGCGAGGAGTCCCCCACGAGGAGTCCGATCAGCGGGGACATGTAACCGCGCCCGGTGAAGTGCGACCACAGCACGCCCAGCCCGCCGAGGATGAGGGCGGTCGGGAAAAGCCAGAGCATGAGGTCACCGGAGATGGCACTCACCTCTGCTCCCAGCGGTGCGGCGACCTCGACTGAGGTCAGCCGGGTCGCCCACCACGGCAGAGCCACCGCGAGACGGGTCAGCATCAGCGCGATTTCTTGAAGGGGCTCATAAAGCACGTAGGCCGATTGAGCCACGACGTCGGTAAGACCGAGGTCCGAGGACACGATGTAGGCGTTCAACCCCACCTGTTCCAGCAGGGTCGTGCCACTGCCACCGGCCAAGGAGGGCAGGGTGAGCAGACCGCCGAGACCATCGGGGGTTGTCGGGCTAACCGCCGCGGCTGTCTGGCGAACGAAAAGGGCCGGCCTCACGGAAGTGCCCCCCGAGGAGCGTTTCGAGCGGCGTCGTGGCGTTCCCCGAGCCGATCGTGACCCGCTTGACGACCTTGCCCGTGGCGTCGTCGACCAGGATGGCGGACCGGAGACGGTTCTGTCCCTCGGCCTGCCACTGCACGAGGATGCCGACGCCGCGAGTCTGCCCACCCGCCCCGTTCGGCAAGGTAACAACCGGCGTCGCCTGTACCACCGAGACTGGCTCGATGAGGCGGTTCCCCACTCGCGCCGAGCCGTAGATTCGTTCGCACGTAACGGGATCGGGCTCCAAGCCACACGCAACCGTCTTGTCACCGCTCTGGATGGCAGTCTCGTAGCGGATGGCGGTCTGGATCGCCGTGGTGACCTGCGGTGCCTGACTCACCGAGGGAGCAGCGGCCGGCGGTGCCTGATAGCTCGCCGGGGTCACCGCGTGCGCGGCGACCCACCACACACCGAGCGCGACGAGCAACCCGGTCAAGGTCCAACGGAGTCGGCCCCACTGCGGCCACCGCATTCCCGACCGGCGCACCCGCGCGGGGCGCACTCCCGCCTGATCATGCGCCGCCGGCATCTCCGGTTCGTCCCAGCTCTCCGGCATCTCATCGGAGCCGTGGTCACCCGGCACGAGGCGAAGGTGTGGCTGCTCGTGGTCGTCGTTGTGCGTCATGGCCTCTCCTCGAAGTCGCCGGCACTCACCGGCACCGGCTCCCAATCACTGGCGACGTCCAGCACGTCGCTGTCGACGGTGTGCTCCTCTGTCATGTCCTGCATGGATGCGCGGTACCGCTCATCACGCTCAGCCGCTGCCGCGCCGGACGTATCCAGCAGCGCAAGGACTTCGGCCGAGGGCAACACCCACTGCATCGTGGCCACGTCGCCCCACCTGTCCTGCGCCAGACAGTGCCCGCGGCGCACACCCCGCTTGCTATTGCCGTCGAGGTCGCTCTCGTCCCGGTCCAACGTGGCGATGACGTGCGGGGCGTCGCTGTCCGAATCAAGGCGCATCAAACGCACGAGCTCCTGTTGCTGCCGCTGGGTGCGCTGCGCGAACGCGAACGTGCTCGACAGGCCCTCGACGATGCCGGGGACGTCCGCGATGCCCTCGACGTCCTGAGAGTCCGCCAACAGCGAGACCCCCATGAACGCCGCCATGCGGCACATCTGCTCCAACCAGGCCCGCCCGTCGCTTGTCGCGAGAAGCACGTGAGCCTCGGGAATCGCCAGCACCTTCACCCGCCGCCGCTCCCGAATCGACGCGGCCATCATGGAGCACCAAGCCAGCATTCCGCGCAGGGCCGCGACCTGCGCACGCTGCGGCGCGGTCCAGTCGGTCGCCGGCTTCCCAGCCTCGGGAAGCTGCGGCAGGGGCAGGTCCAACACCGTGATCCCGGCCTCACGACTCAACTCCACGCCCTCCCCGCTAGGGCGCCCGGCGATCAAGCGGCCGTACCCCGAGCGGGTCACCGCGTCTAGCGTCTTCCCGACTCGATCCCATCGGGGGTCCTGCTTTCCGCGTTCGAGAATGCTCGCGACCACACGCCAAGACCGCGGATCGTCGGGGTGGGCCTCCACCTCGCCGGCCACGGCCTGCTGAATCACGTCCTCGTGGTCAGCGGCGATCCGGTGCGGCAGCAGAAGGGCGAGCTGTCCGGCGGCGGCATCGGGCGCGAAATCCGGCTCCGTCGCCACGAAAGCATCGAGCGCGCCAGCGTGAGCCTCAAGAACGGAGATCACCCGGCCCGGAACATCGAAACGTCGAGCCGCGTCGACGAGCCCCTTGCCGTCGCCCTTCACGTCCGGCAGAAACACGTATGGCTCCAAAGCCTGATTCTGCGGAGCCAAGCACGCATCCAGCGCGGCCAACATCATCGCCACCGTCTTACCGCGGCGTGTGCGTCCGGTCAGGAGAGTCAGGGGCGCATCCGCGGCTGCCGTCGCCTCGGTGCACAGGAATCGGACCAGCGTCGCCGTCAGGCCGGTCGTGAATCCGATGGCTGGCACGCTCGGGTCGGCCGAGCCCACCTGCGACCCGGCCCAAAACCACGACTGCGCCAGAGCGTGCGTGTCGCGGTGGTGTCCCAAATCAGGGACACGCACCCGGTCGCCGATCAGCTGTTCCAACCAAAGATCGCGCTGCTCATCCTCAGCAACCCACGCCGTGATCCCGATGGCGTCGTAGCAAGCAACGACGGCGGCGGACTTGGCTTCCAGCTCCTCAATGCTCGACGCCGAAATGATGATGCGCGGGTGATCCTCGTCGAGCTGCACATGGTGACGCTGCAACGCCATCTCCATCTGCGCCGTCTCATCCTCGGCGGTCAAAACATGGTCTGAGGGCTCACCGGCGCTGCTCTTACCGGCCTCGATGCGCTGTTCCTTTGCCAACACACGCACGCTGCCGACCTTGCTGACGGCCTGCTGCCCTCGAAGAACGGAAATGCGGATCGAGACATCAGCCAGGACGTGAACCGGGGCGGGCTCCTCCCACCCCTCCAACATCAACGGCACGGTCGTCAGACCATTCAGGCAGGCGATCCACTCCTGACCGGGCGTGACCATCACCTCGGGGAAGTCGGTCAAGGCCAGGACGCGCACGAAAGACACGACCTCCCCACGGGCATCGACGATGCGCAGATGATCCGGCATCGGCTCGGCACGCCCGGACACCAGGCGCGCAAGCTGCGCGCCCTTGAGCTGATCCGATGCCGGAATCTCGGCGCCACGGTGCATCTCACGCGAGATAGACCACGCGATCGTCTCCGTGCTCGCGGCCTGCGCCCGCCACAGCGTGTGCGCGAGCTGGCGTCCCAGCTGCACCGACAAGGACAAAGCCTCCGCCATTTCCGCCGACGACACCGTGCCAGCCGTCAACCCCAGCGAACGACCGCTGCCGCGGTATCCCTTGCGGGACAACAGCTTGACGCTCAACAACACCTGCCGCTCGGGCAAGTCCAGCTCGTCGATGCTGTCGGCACGGGTCTCGGCCCACTCCCGCACACGCGGCCGTCCGGGCACGTCGACCGCGGGCAGGTCCAGACCAGCCAAGTAGGTATCACCGCTGATCCGGCCCCACACGACCTTGAGATGAGCCTCGCGGCCGGTGAGCACACGGAAAGCCGACAGGGCATCGTCGTGCTCACGGTCCAAAGAACTCTCGCCCTTCACGTCGCTGTTGGTGCTGCGCAACGAATAGACGCCCCACACGGCGTCGTCGGTCACGACGACACCCGGCGCGATGGCGCGATACTGCGGTGGCGCCGCGGCGGTCCGCCGGCCGAAAAGAGACCCGAACGTGCCCATATGACCTCGCCCTACTTCCGTCGTTCTTGCCGGGATCGCACCAGCCGTGCTCGTGCTTCCTCAGTCCCGATGAGCTGCACCCGCGGTGCCAGCAGGACAGCGCGTCCCTGCCTCATGTCGATCGACTGCCGGGGCCCCGTGTACGTGCGATGAGTGGCGACCTGACCCGGCCGCAACACGTCCTGCCACCCAGCGGTGCGAGACCGAATCCGCTCCCGCACCGGAAGGCACTCCTCCCGATCCGGCTGCCTGCGCCCCAGCCCGATCACTGGCTGATGAGCACGCACGATCCATCGCAAGCTCAGCATCCAATCGGTGACGCGACGACGGCGCGAGCACCGTCCTTCCTGCCACCCCAGCCACGCGAAGATCGAGGGCGGCACCATCCACAGCGCGACCAGCGGAGGAATCCAGGGGACCCGCAACACGCTCAGCAGGACCCACCAGGCCAGATAGACCATGACGCCCCACCCCAGAGCGGCGCGGGGCACGCCCTCACCAAGATCGACGCCGAAAAGCTCGTGCTGCCGAGGCTCGATCCGCATGCTGCGGGTGATCGTCCGCCCCTCACGCACTGCCGCTACCGCCGGTGCCAGCCCCAGCGTTGCCGCCGCCGAAGGTCTGGCGCCACAGCCAGATAAAGATGTTCTTGGTCTCGTCTGGCAGGAAAATGAAGCCCGCGACCACCACCGCGAGCATGAGGAAACCGATCAGCTCCCCCACGCTCGCCGCGCCAGCATCCACAGCCCGACCATGATGACGATGACTGCGAAGAAAGACCCTCCGATAGCCGTCGCCCAGGTCACTAAACCCGTTCCAGTACCCATGATTCAGTCCTCTCTCTCGTTGCGGTTGACACGTTGTGGTCAACCTGCGGTGATTCCGGCCACGCGCCAGCTCGTCGATCCAGACGCGCTCACCTGAGTGAGCGTGAGCCGATACCGCTGCTGAATTTCAGCCGCGCCCAGACGCCATGTCACGGTCGCGGTCGCCGGGCGCGTCGGCCCCTGGCCCTGATAGACCGTCCACTCGCTCACCCCGACCGGCTGCACAGTGCCTCCCAGCGGAGCCAGATTCACTCCCGGCGCGGTCGCCTGCGACAGCGCGCCAGCATCGCGGGCCGCGAAGGCCGCGAAGAACGCTGCCCCGCCCGCCTTGGTCTGCGCGGTCAGGTCGGCATCGGGCGTGCAGGTGGCATCCCCGACCCGACAGCGCGGCCCCTCCGTTGGCGACATCGGTGACGATCCCTCACCCGGAAGTGAGGTGAACGCCGCGCCCGTGCCGTCCACGAGCACCCGTGCGCCATCGGTGTGCACCGGCACCGAGACTCCAAGCCACTGAGCGGGCGCCTTGCCGTTGGTGATCTGTGCCAGCACCGTCACCACGGCCCGCGTCGGCTCGACGACCTGGATTCCGGCCGGTACGACATTGCGGACCACCACCGCACCCTGACCGTTCCACCCCGTGTTCTCCGTGGCCGACCCGGCGGGCGTATCCAGCGCCATCCCTGCCGCCCGTGACCGTGACTGCGCCGGGCTCAGGCTCAAGTAGGCCGAGGTCCAGCGCGCCGCGACGCCCTCGGCCTGGCTCGTGGGGAAGGTAACCGACGCCGGCAGACTCGGGGCCGGCGGCGCGGATGGCGGCCCCTGCACCAGCGAGGAGATGCCACGCGCCACGATGACGAAAGCCACCAAGCCGACCAAGACCTGCAAGAACCGGCGCAGCATGACCGCCGTGCGTGGCTCGGGGTCGAGCATGAACGCCGACGTCGCCCCCGTATTACCGCTGACCTCATCGCCCCGACTCGACGTCGAGTTCGGCCGCGATAGAGAGAACCGGCGCACGCCGCCGCCTGCGCGTGCATTCCTCTCGACCCTGCGGGGCTCCTGAACCGGCTCGCTCTGGACCGCGGCTCTCGGCGCCGGTGACGTCGCCCGCGCACGAGCGAACAGGCCGTCGTCGACGGCGGTCTCGCCCCGTTCCTCAAGCGCGCTGCTCATACCGAAACCCCGGCGAAGAAGTCATCATCGCCAGCGGCGGGCTTGACAGCCTCACCCTCCGACGACGACGGAGCCGGGTCGGCCCCCGCAACGGTCCGCCGCCTGCGGGTATCCAGCGGCCGAGCGATCTTCCCGGCCCGCACCCACTGATCGACCACCGTGCGGGTCTTGCCGTCCTCGGTCCTCTCCCACTCGTTCACCTGCCACGAGCCGACGACATACACGCGGTCGCCCTTGTGCAGTTGCTCGGCCGCGGCCTCCCCCAGCGCGCCACCGACCTTGACCTTGACCCGCATCGCGCCCCGCTTGACCCACGCACGGTCACGGTTCTGCCGCACGTCATCGACAAGCATCCGGAACTCAGTCAGGTGCCCATCACCTCCGAGGTCCACGCGCTCAGGCTCGGCAACCAAGTTGCCCTCAAAGCCACCCCACATCTCGAACATGACCCACCACCTCCGATTTCATGTATGAATCCATAGTGCAGCATCCAGCCGATAGATGCCAGCACCGGACACGGGATGAAATCGCCTGCGACTCAAGCGATTCCGGGACCCTAGGTGCGCGCGAGTCGCACGGTTGACACCCAGGAGTCATGGAATGATCAGGCGGGGCACCCACGGGTGGGGCGGTGGCGTCGGCGGACTTCACAAAGCAATATCCCAGCCGATTGGGCAACAGAAGTACACATCGGGCAATAGAGTACGCTGTCGACTGCATGGCGTGGTCGCAGCTGAAAGGCGTGCGCGTCAAATGACACAACCGAACACCGACCTCGACACGATCCCGGAGCTGCGGGCCTACCCGCTGATGATGACGACCGCCGACGTCGCCGAAGTGCTGAACTTGCGTCCGGTCGCCGTCATGCGGCTGCTCAACCGGAAGGCTCTCCCCGGCACCAAAATCGGCAGCCAGTGGCGCATTCGCCGAAGTGACGTCCAGCGCATCATCCTGGGGGAATCCGTCGTCGAGGAGGAATAGCCCACCAGAAAGGCTCTCGATGGCCACCACTCCTCTCATCGCCATCACGCGCACTCTGACACCTAGCGGTCAGCCAGAGGTGACCATCGACGGCCGTCATGTCTCCCCGGAGCCAGGCGAATCGGCAGATCAGGCAGCCCTTCGAGCTGCTGCGCGCCTCGCTGACCGAGCACCCGGTCGTGTGGTGCACGCAGACATGGCCGACGAGCACGGCGCCTCATGGCGAGTCGCAATCCACGCCGACGGATCGGTACTGGCCCTGCCCAATGACGAGCAGGATGAGGACCCGACGACACAGCTAGAGGCGGTGAGTCCTGCTCCTGCCCCGCTGTCCCTGCCGGACACGACCCCCGCGCCGCGGCGACACCCGACACGGCACCTCGCCGGCGCAACCGCGCTCACGGCCTCCCTGACCGGCCTGCGCCGGCGGATCACCAAACGGCAGCTTTCGGTGGCGGCGGTCGTGCTGGCCGCACTGGTCGTCGTCGGCGCGATCGCTCTGGCGATGCACACCATGGTCAGCGGCGACGCGCCCTCCCAAAGCGCGACCACCGCGGTCGCGGTCACGCCAGGAGGGGAGTTCCCCGCCGGACCGCCGCTGGAATGGGCCAAGTCGGCCACCTGGTCATCGCCGGTCCTCATGCCCGAGGCCAAGAAGGTCGCCGTCGTCGACGGCACCAAAGTCGGCATCGTCACCGCCGACCGTCAGGTGGCCCTCGTTGACGACCAGGGCAGCACCGTGTGGTCACATCACCTGCCTGGCGGCACGGTCCGATCACCGCTGACGCTCACGATGATCGACAACTCTCGCGCTCTGGCGATCCACGTCGGAGACCGCCTAGCGTGGTGGATGGTGGACGACGGCACCGAGGGTGGCGTCGCCCTGCCCAGCGAGACGGCGCCGATCACCTGGCGCGGCGACACTCCCCTCATCGGCACCTCCACCGACACCGTGGCTCTCATTCAGGCCGGGCAGCTCGCCACCGTGAAGGTTCCCCAAGGTGCCACCGCAGTCAGCGCGTGGACGGACGGTCACGTCAACGCCGGCGCGCCCACCGGCTGGTGGCAGCTCAAACCCGGCCAGGAAGCCGGAAACGCCCACCCCTGGGAAACCCCCGCATCCAAGCCCGAGACCTTAACCGTCATCGACGCGATGGGCCCAGCAATCGCCACCGTCCACCCAAGCAGCACCGGCAAAGGTCTTGAGGTCGTCATCCATCAGGACACCGGCGACGGCATTCACCGCCTGATGGCGGGCCAAGTCCCCGGCGCCAAACCCGGAGACGCCCTGAACTGGTTCCCCAGCTCGTCGAGGACGTGGGCGATCGTGGCGACGCGCCCCACCAGCGCAGACAAGAAGGCCGCAGAGGGACGTGCCCTGGTCGATCTGCAACGCGGCACGGTCACAGACCTTGGCGGACCTCTCTCGGTCGCCTCGGTCATCGCCGATCGCGCCTTCGGCACCATCAACGGTCAGCGCGTCGTAGTCTCCCCAGACGCACCGACCGGACTCATGAGCCCATCCGAGTCCGTCGTCGAGGAAGTGCTCGGCCGCAACGCGCTCGTGCGCAGCTCATCCAACGGCCAGGAACGCATTTGGCTCCTGCCACCCAACCCCGCCGTCCCGACCGTCAAGAAGTGAGTGAGCCCGTGCGTACTCCCCGCATCACCATCGCCGCCCTCGTCGCCCTGACCGCCGGGACCGGCCTCATGCCTGCCCCCGCCGCGGCTGCCGACCCCACCCCGGCCGACGCCGTGACGGTCATCATCCCCGTCACGACCGACGTCGTGACCGTCACCGTCTCGCGAGACCCATCCACCCGGACCGCACCCCTCATGGTGGCGGACCCCACCAACACTGCGCGGCCCGTGCCGGGCACCACCGAGCAGCCTGCACCGACCTCATCGGCCTTCACCGCCGCCCCGACGAGCACCAACGCCCCCGCGACGCAAGCTCCGATGGCACCGGCAGACCCGACCGTCACGCTCACCACCGAACCGGCGACCCCAACCACGACGAACCCGGTTGCGACGATCACCCAGACGGCTACGAGCGTGCCGACTCCCCCGCTGACTCAGGCACCCTCACGGCACACCCAAACGAGCACCAGCTCGCCCACGACGACGGCCGACCCGACCCCGAAACAGACCGTGGCTGACACAGCCTCACCGGCGCCAGCACAGGTTGCCCCCGAAGGTCAGCAGGCGCCGCAGGCCACCCGCGACACCCCGACCGCAGCAGCGCCCGCCCAGCGGCAGGTCTCCACCGGCCAGAACGCTTCCGGACTGACTTGGAAGCACGGCGTGTTCGCCCATTCCCTCGATCGCGTCGGGCGCTTCCAGGACGTCACCGGCCGCAAGGTCGACACACTCTCCGTCGCCCCCGCACGCGGTTCGTGGGCCACGATCATGGACCCGTGGTGGATGGCTCGCCCCGCGGGCTTCACCGGCACGCTCGACGTCGCCGTTCCCCTCTGGCAGGAGGACGGCGACCTCGCCACGGCCGCCGCGGGCGGCTACAACGCGCAGTGGGAAGAGCTGGGCCGGATGATCGAAAAGAGCTACCCCGGCTCCACCGCCCGCATCGGTTGGGAGTTCAACCTCGGAGGATGGAAGCACCACGCCACCCCGGAGAACGTCGAGCAGTGGAAGCAGGCTTTCCGACACGCCTCGACGTCACTCAAGAAGGGCGGACCGTCGCTACTGGTGACGTGGAACCCCAACAAGGGCAAGGGCGATTCCCTCCCCGACGCAAGCATGGCTTGGCCCGGTGACGACGTCGTTGACGTCGTGGGACTCGACGCATACGACTGGTGGCCCGCCTACAACGAATCGACGTGGCCGCAACACCGCGACGAAGACCAGGGCTGGAAGCATTGGGTCGATTTCGCCCGTTCGCACGGCAAGAAGTTCGCCGTTCCCGAGTGGGGAGTCGCGCCCGGCAACAAGCAGGGCGGCGGCGACAACCCGTTCTATATCGCGACGGTGATGGACTACCTCGCCTCCGAGCACGCCAAGGACGGAATCATCCAGGGCGAGTCCTACTTCGACGAGCCAGAGGCATACATCGCCAACTCCATCGGCGACGGGCAGGTCCCCCAGGCAGTTAAGGCATTAAAGGCACAACTTGACAAGAGCGCGAGCCAATCGGTCTCGACGCTGCCTGCACCTGCGACCCCGCAGCAGGCCGCGACCGGAGCACCATCCACCACGGCGGCGCCATCCACAGCGGCGGCCGAGACCACCGGAATGCCCACGACCTCAGCACCGCCGGTCCCCGGTGATAGCACCGCAACTCCCCAGCAGATCGAGACCCAGACCGCTCAAGAGGCGGAGCCCAGCAGCCAGACGACCAGCCAGGGACAGTGGAGCGCCCCCCAGGACGACTCGCACGGCCCAACCCCTGACCTCATTCGCTCCCCTCGGCACCAAGGAGACTCCTCATGACTCGCCCTCGCCTCACCCACGCCGGTCTTATCGCCATCGCCCCCCTCGCCTTCGGTGTTGCCCTGCTCGGCGCGCAGCCGGCGCAGGCCGACGAGCTGCCCACCAGCAGCACCCCCGAATCGCCGATGAGCACACCTGCCGACCCCGACCCCACCGCGGCCGACGAAGCAAGCAATGCGCCGGTCGCGGCCACCGCCGAGGAGTCACCCCCTCGGACGGCTCCGACCAGTCCTCACCGATTCCAGATCAGGCCACAAGCGAGCCGAGCGCAGCGAACAACGTCGACACGCCGCCTCCCGCCGAGGAGACACCCGAGCCCGTCGACACGACACCCCCCGACGAGCCCGAGCCTGACGACACGCCCCACCGCGACCAGCCGCCCGCAGCAACAACCCCTCCTGCCACTCCTCGTGAGGCCGAGGAGACGCCCACCCCTGTCACGACGAGCGCACCGCCGGACCCGGCCACCGACGCACCCAGCACCACGAGCACGGCTGCACCCTCGACGACCGAGACGGCCGCGCCCAGCAGCTCGACGACCGCACCGGCACCCGAGGAGACGGCCGCGCCGGCACCGAGCACCAGCTCGACGACCGCACCGGCACCCGAGGAGACGGCCGCGCCCAGCAGCTCGACGACCGCACCGGCACCCGAGGAGACGGCCGCGCCCAGCAGCTCGACGACCGCACCGGCACCCGAGGAGACGGCCGCACCAGCACCGACGACCGAGACGGCCGCGCCCAGCAGCTCGACGACCGCACCGGCACCCGAGGAGACGGCCGCGCCGGCACCGAGCACCAGCTCGACGACCGCACCGGCACCCGAGGAGACGGCCGCACCAGCACCGACGACCGAGACGGCCGCGCCCAGCAGCTCGACGACCGCACCGGCACCCGAGGAGACGGCCGCGCCGGCACCGAGCACCAGCACGACTGCACCCTCGACGGCCGCGCCTGCGGTGACGCCTAGGAGTCAACACCTCGAGAGCGCGCCGAAGGTCACGGTGTCTGTCCCCTCGTCGGTGCCCGATGTGACGGTGGCCGTCTCCTCGACCCCGGTCGCAGATACCGCGCCTGATCCTGTGTCGCCTGTCCTTGTGGCGACGCCCACCACGGCCGCTCCGGCATCGGGCACGGCGACTGCGCCGGCCCCAACCACGAGCACGGCCGCGCCCTCGACGGCCGCACCAAGCACCAGCTCGCCGACCACGAGCACGGCCGCACCAGCACCGGCCAGCTCGACGACCCCACCCTCGCCGAGCACGACGACCGCGCCGGCCACGAGCACGACCGCGCCGGCCACGAGCACGGCCGCACCGAGCACCAGCTCGCCGACCACGAGCACGGCCGCACCAGCACCGGCCAGCTCGACGACCCCACCCTCGCCGAGCACGACGACCGCGCCGGCCACGAGCACGACCGCGCCGGCCACGAGCACGACCGCGCCGGCCACGAGCACGGCCGCACCGAGCACCAGCTCGCCGACCACGAGCACGGCCGCACCAGCACCGGCCAGCTCGACGACCCCACCCTCGCCGAGCACGACGACCGCGCCGGCCACGAGCACCACGAAAGAGGCTGCACCGGCACCGAAGGTGCCCGAGACCAGCGCACCCAAGCCGCCGGCGCCCGCTGAGGCACCTGCCCCGGCGCAGACCAGCAAGCCGCGACCAGCACCAGCCCCGGCCACCGAGACGCCCGCGCCGACACGCGAACCGAGCCCGCCTGTTCCTGCTCCCCCGATGGAGACAGCCGCGCCGGCTCCTCGCCCAACACGGCCTGCGCCGACGTCGCCCTCACCTAGCAGCACGACCCCAACTGAGGGACCGGAACCGATCGACCCCCCGGCGTCAATTCCGTCATCGCCGACAACCTCGGACCCGTCCCCCACTTCCACGCCTCGGATTCCGACCACAAGCCAAATCGCCCCCCAGCGCGGCACAGCACCAGCTCGAAGCCAGCAGGTCACGCCTGCACCACACGCTCAACGCCCCGCGCCCGGTGCGAGCCCTGCACCCGCAACGCCGGCGGCGCCGGCCGTCGAGCCCCACGTCGAGGCATTGGCCGTGACTCCCCCGAGCCGCTGCCCCTCGCTGAGCGGCCCGCCGCGAAGATCGGCGGCAAGGACGTCACCAGCACTGACGTCCCGTCCGGTCAATCCTGGCCGACCGGCAACGTCGTGACCGCCACCGCTATCGGGTCCGGGAAAGCCCGCAGCGGCGAGGACGTCACCGTGGTCACCGCACGCGACAGCAGCTCACTGACCCCCGCGGTCCGCAAGCAACTGAGCGCGATCAAGGGTCAAGTCGTGGTCGCGGTCCCGCTCAACGCCGGCGACTGGACGACGATCGCCCGAGCCACCCCTAGCCCCATCGTGCGCCTCACCCCGGCCGGACCGACCAGCGCAGGCGCGCAGCAGGTCGTGGCCGCCACCAAGGCGATCCTCGCTGCCAACCCACGGGCACGCGTGGAATGGGTCGTCCCGATCGACGCCGACCCTGACACCATCGCGAACGCGTCCTCCGCGGCGAAGGTCGTCGACACCATCGCGGTCACGATCCCCGCTGACGCCCACTGGCCTCGCACAATGCGGGACCTGACCGACTGGACGACCTGGGCCTCAGCACACCGCAAGCGCGTGTCCGTCGTGCAGCAGGTCGACGCGACCACCCGGCCCGGCCTTGTCCGCTCAGTCAACGACTGGATCGGTGTCCAAGCCAAGAGCCGCCGCATCGCCTACAGCGCCACCACCACCCAGAACTGAGAAACGACCTTGACGCACCGCCCGCGAGACTGCGCCGGGGCACGGCGGGCGGTGTCGTCTGTGGTCAAGCACTCCCCCGCCTAGCACCCCGACGCCCTGGGCAACCTGGTCACGGCGTGCGTCATGAGCTGGGCAGGGACATCACAATGCGAATGCCACGACCCCGAACACGGCGAGGACACCGCCCCAGAGCATGAAGCTCACCCCCTCACCCCCGTGCCCGTTGATCTCGGACAGCCCGCCTATGACCAGGAGATCGGTTGCGCGAGTTCTGCTGACGCCCAGGTGTCAACGCGGGATGAGCACAGAGCGTCACGTCGATTGGAACGCATCCGGTCTGGAACCGCGGACGTGGCGCTTGGGTGTCACTGCAAGATGGGCAACTCGACCTCGCCGGCCATGCGATCACGAGCTGCTGTGAACGGGTAGGCACCGCCGCCGTGCACAACATCGTGGATCACCCGGCGGGAGCATCCGTAGTCGGCTGCGAGCTGGGTCAACTTCTCCCCCGTCGCGGCGCGGCGACGCACGGCCGCGACGGCATCCGGGTCAAGGGCTCGCTTCCGTCCCTTGTAGACCCCGCGCTTCTTCGCCTGCTCGATCCCCTCACGCTGCCGCTCACGCAAGATCGACCGCTCAAACTGCGCGAACGCGCCGATCATCTGCCGCTGGAACACCGCGAACGGGTCATCGACGCCCGGCGCGAAAACGAGACGGTTCGTGACGAACTCGATCTCGACGCCCTTAGCGGTCAGGGTCTCAACCCATGCTTCAAGGTCGACCAGGGAACGGGCGAGGCGGTCAAGTGACGACACACGCACGCGATCGCCGGCGCGGACGTACGCCAGCAACTCGTTCAATCCAGGCCGCTCCACGCCGTGCGCGCCGGACAGCCGGTCGGTGAACAGGCGGTCGACCTCGCCGATGGCTGCGAGCTGCCGGTCGAGGTTCTGGTCCTCGGTCGAGACTCGCGCATAGCCGACCACTTGACCCTTGGGTGTCATAGTTCTAGAGCCTATCCCGCAGTGGGCAGGAACGTCGGCATCTACCCTATCCCTCACCGTCAGCGACCAGCGCGAAGGTGTGCAGATAGGGAGTAGCCCAGCTCCTCGGTGACGTACTCGCGCGCGTCGGGGTTCTCGGTGATGTTCACCTCGACGTAGGGGACGCCCTTGCTGTCGAGCATCATCTTCGTCATGCGGCACTTCCCACACTGCGGGCCGGTCGTGTAGACGGTTAGCGCTTCCATTTGGTAATCCTCCCACCCCTCGTTTTTTTGCCGTGAAGGCGAATTCATTCGCCGCTAGGGAGGGCGGCCGGAGTGCTAGTGACCGTGGAATACCGGACTGAGCGCAGCGAGGGAGGATATGCCGCGAAAGCACTAGCGCGCAGGTTGGCCGACCGTACGCTGCCGAAGGCTTCACGGCAAAAGAACGGGCCGACAGGCCCCTGCAGTCGGCCGGCTCCGTCCGGCCGTCCGTTAGCCGGCGCCGGCTCCGTCCGGCGTCGGCCGCTGTAGAGGCTCCCCGCCGCGCGGTCTGGGGGGCGACGTGGCGGCGGGGAGCGGGTGCCGGGGCTGCGTGTCTCGCTGGGGGACGCGGACTAGGCCGCCGACGCGACCCACCCTATTGCGTTGGGCCGCGTAGCGGTATTGGAGTTATTGCCGGTGTTCGGTGTAGAGCGTGACGATTCGGGCGGCGACGTTCCACACGTCGTCGGGGGATACCTCGTCGAGGAGGATCGTTCGCGTTCCGCCGTCGAGGTCGATCCACCAGACCGGGCGCACGGTGTCGGCGTCGATCCCGGCCCGGTGTGCGGCGAGGTCTGATGACGGGTCGACGGGGCCGAAGTAGAGCTGAGGGGCCCAGCTATCCGCGCCCATGTCGGTGTAGAGCGTCGTGGGGAAGGGGAGGAGTCGGGCGAGGTCGTCGAGGAGGGCGGCGACGTCGGTTTCTGTGAGGGTGTGCACGGGGGTTCTCCTGTCTGGTCGGGGTGGTCAGTCGGCGGCGAGGTCGTAGCCGCCGAAGGGCGAGCGGGATTCGACGTGTCGGCCGCCGTGCGGCCCTCGGATGGTGCGGACGGGGGAGCCGGGGCGCTGCCACTCGGCGGGGTAGTTGGCCGCGCACCACTTGGCGGCGGCGGCTCGTGCCTTCTTCTCGTCGGTGGCCGCTGCGGCGGGGCGGGGCATGATCGGGAGTGATCGCCAGCCGGGCAGGGCGTGGTCGTGCCACGCCTCTACGGCGTCGTTCTCGCGCTCGCTGATGACGTGCCAGGCGCAGCCGGGGCACACGGCCTGATAGCGACCGCCGCCGGGGAGCGGGTCGGCGCTGTGGTCGTGGTCGGCCTCTTTGCACCAGGCGTCGGCGTAGAACATGTGCAGCTCGTGGCCGTCGGCGGTCGCTGCGCGCTCGCCCTGGTTGTAGCTGTTGCGGTGCCACATGTGGGAGCGGGGGATGCATCCGAAGCCGCCGAACTCGGCGCGGTAGCGGTCGAATGCTGCATCCAGCTCGGCGGGGCTGTAGTAGCTGGTCGTGTAGGCCAGGGGCGCGCCGTCCCATGCGGTGGCGGCGACGGCCTCGCGCTCGAACTCGGCCAGGTCGAACAGGGTTTCCGCGGTCATCGTTCCTTCTCCTCTGACGGTCTTGACGGCAATAGAGTTATTGCCGCTCAGGCGGCTACGGCCTCGGGCTGCTCGGTGAGCGCGTCGGCCAGGGCGTGAGCTGCGCGCAGCACGTTTGCCGCGGTGGCCTTGATCGTCTCGGCGTCGCAGTTGCTCCACCCGGCGACGTATCCGACGCTGTAGGCGCTGGTGTCGAGTCCGAGAATCCCGGCGACGACGTAGGCGACGCTCTCGGCCTCGGTTTCCTTGGTGCCGCGGTGCTCGACGTACTCGGCGTGATCTTCGTCCGCGTGCAGGATGACGTGCGCGGCCTCGTGAAGTCCGGTCTTTGCAGCCTGGGCGGGGGAGAGGTCGGAATCGAGCACGACGCGACGGCCCTCGGGGTCGGTGTAGCCGTGTGCACCGCCGGGGATGCTCTCGCGCTCGACGGTCCAGCCCTTGCCGGTGAGGTAGTCGGCCACGGCGTCGAAGATGCCCGCGGGGTCGTCTCCGGTCAGCGGCCGCGCGATGTCGGTCGGGTCGCCCGCCTCGGGGTCGATGAGGTCGGTCTGTCCCATGTCGAACACGGACACCGGGAAGAACAGCGTTCGGCGCTGCTCCTCGTCCTCGCCGGTCTTGGGGTTCTCGACCGTCTCGCGCACGTCGCGGCCGCCGAAGATACGGATTCCGCGCTCACCCTTGCGCACCTGGCGGTTGAGCTTCTGCCACGTCCGGTAACCGGCGACGTGGGACGCCTCGGGGCACTGGCCGAAGATCAACAACAGGTTGTTGATGCTGTAGCGGTGGAATGCCTTCGTGAAGTCCAGGAACCGCGCCCACGCCTCCGACTCGCGCAGCGCCTCGACCTGCTCCGCGATCGTGGCTTGCAGCTCCTCGGCCTCGGCGCGACGCTGCTCGGGGGTCTTGGTGGTCTTGACGTTGCGTGCCATGTTCGGAACCTTCCGTGCCGGTAATAGGGTTATTTCTCTGCTCATCCCCTCCACGTTTTTTTGCCGTGAAGGCGGTTTACCGCCGCTAGGGAGGATGCCCGGAGCTCAACCCGTAGGGCGGTGGGGGAGAGAGTTTCGGCGCGAAATAAGGGAGCGCAGCGACCGCGTGCCGAAAGTCTCGGAGGAGCCGGCGGCGCAGCCGCTTGGGTGGAGGGTTGACGACCGTATGCTGCCGAAGGCTTCACGGCAAAAGAACGGGCCGTAGGCCCTGACTGTGCCGGCACCGCCGGCTCGACCAGCGAGCCCCTGGGCTCGCCTCCGCGCAGCGGATCGGCTCTACGCGACGCGGCGCTGCGGGGTGTCGAGCAGCTTCACGGCTGGCCCGTCGCAGTACCGGCACCGGACGCCGACGGTCATCCCGTGGGAGCAATAGCCGGGGTCGATCCACTCGCCGTCGGCGTCGACGTCGGCGGGGGTCTCGTCGACAACGGTTCTCGAGCGGAGATCTCCGTCGGCGTCGCGCTCGTAGGGGCGCACGGCCGTTCCCTCGCGCTCCTCGATGATGATCCGTCGAGCTGCGGCGTAGTCCAGCCGGCCATCGGCTCGGCGCGGGTGCGGGCCGTAGGCGTGGGTGCCGTCGTCGGGGACGAGGGAGAGTTGACCGCGGCTCGGTCGACTTCGGGCATCGGGTCGACGGGGTGCGTGCATCCACGCTTCCTCGGCCTTCCACCAGGCCCATGCTTCGCGCTCGACGCGGTAGCGGTCTACGCGGGCGTCGAGTCGGCCGGCGACTCCGGCGCGCTCGGCGGCCGCGTCGGGGGAGTGGGCGTAGACGCGGTGCCATCCGTCCCGGCTGCGCTCGACGATGCCGGCGTAGGTGAGGCGGTCGAGGAGTCGACGGGTTCGGAGAGGATCGGCGCCGATGGTGGGGGAGAGTTCGTCGAGGGTGCGAGCTGTGGAATCGATTCGTGCGTAGAGGTTCCCGGCCAGGTGTCCGAGCGCGGGGCGGGTAGCGGTGAACAGGTCATGTGCGGCATCCGTCGTTCGTGTGCGCAGCGTTGCGAGGAGCGTAGTTCTCTCAGCGGCCCCGGCCCCAGGGGGCGCGGGTCCGCTTGTGACCGGGCATGATCCGTGTTGCTGTGGAGAGTGCTCTGCGGGTCGATCGTCCAGTGAGCGGCGCGGGGGCCGTCCGCGGCCGCGGTCTGGGCGATCCATCCGTCCTCTGCGAGGCGCAGCAGCGCCGTCCTGGCCGTCTCGCGGCCGACCCCGGCCAACAGGGCCAGGCGGCGGGTGTCGGCCTCCACGGAGGCGCTGAGGGCGTGCAGGGCGAGGAAGCTCAGCACGTCGAGGATGCGGCGATCGGCGGGGCCGCCTCCGCGGGTCCAGCGGCCGGCGGCCGCGTCGGCGCGGAGCTGCACGTCGCGGACGTGCGCGGCCATCGCGTCGGCGCGGCGGTCGAACGTGGGATCGTCCCCGATCTGGCGGTCACTCGCGGCGACGTAGCGCACGGCCTTGTTCCACTGTCGGCCGAGCACGGCGGCCTGCTCGCCTCGGGGGCGAGCTGCGCGGCCGCGGGTGGTGACGCGGCTGCGGACGTGCTCTAGGCCGGGCTCGGTGTCGACGAGGGCGGCGACGTCGGCGTGCCGCCACCTGGCGGCCGCTGCGCCGATCAGGACGCGCCAGAGCGTCGCTGAGGCGTCGATGGGTGTCTCTCGGAGAGCTGCGGAGCTGTTGGCGGGGAGCTGGCGGCGTGGGCCGGCCAGGTGCAGGCGGCCGTGGGAGTCGAGGGGGAGCGGTGAGCGGGGGTCGATGGGCCGTGCGGGCTCGGTGTCGTCGACGAGGCCGGCGACGAGGCTCACGAGCGCGCGGACCTGTGCCGCGGTGGCCGTGGGGGCGCGCAGCGCGTCCAGGTCGCCGCTGAGGACCGTGGAGTGCCCGCCGGCACGGTGGGGCGCTCCTGGTGGCCGCACACAGCCGGTTACGGCGTTGCTGAGCGGCGACAGGTCGAGGGTGGGGCACAGGTGCTTGGTGAGGCGGGCGAGGGTGGCGACGGTTTCAGCGTCGACGGACTCGCCTAAGCCGACCCACAGGTGCCGGCCGCCGGTCGGCCCGGACTCGCAGAGGACGTAGGGCAGGCCGACGTCGCGGAGGAGGCCGCCGAGCACGTCGGCGTCGCGAGCTGCGGCCGCGGGGTCGCCGTGGGCGTCGAGGTCGAACGCGAGGAGACGGAATCGCTTGTCGGGGCCGGCGAGGTAGACAGCCCACGGGCGCTCAGGAGCGGCCGTGCCGATCGCGCGATCCCGGTAGTCGTTCAGGACGGTGCCATAGGCGTCGACGACGGCCACGCGCACGCGCGGCCGCGGGCTCACTGCTGTGGTGAGTGCCCACGACTCGCTGAGAACGCGATATCGCTTTTGAGGAGCGCGCGCTATGATGGCACCACCTTTCGACTTCGGTCGCTGGGTACAGCGAAGGTCCGGTTCCTTACCGGCTTTTTCTGGAACTGCCTTGATCTACCAGGTCGCCAAACTCAGAGGATCAGGCACTTAGCTTCGGCCCCCCGTCTCGTAGAGGCGGGGGTTCGCTCGTTCTATGCGGCTTTCGAGGTTGCCTCCTTGGCCGTGTTCAGCTCGGGGATCGGCAGCTCTGCTGCGCGATCGCGCGGGCGCGGCGGTGCGTACTGAGGCATTCCCAGTGCGTCGGCCGCGAGCATCACCAGGTACTCGCCATAGGAGAGTCCGGCGGCATCTGCGTTCTGCTTCAAGATCGCGCCGAACTCTACGGGGGCTTCGCCAGAATGGCGTCGCGACGTCCCTTGCTCGGCCTTCCGTTCTGAGTACCCATGCGCGCCAGTCTCTCGGTTTTCCTTAACACAAAGGGGAGGACACGCCGACGGCCACAGGTGTAGTTCACTGCGCCCGCTCGATGGTGCACTCAACGTCCCCCAGAAGGATCGTCGATCCCTCCGGGATCGTGGTGGGCTGGCCGGGGGTGAGCCACCGCGGCGGGGTCGACTGCGATCGTCGCGTGTGTGCGCGAGAGCATCCGGCCCGGTGTGGCGATGCTGAGGGGTTCGTGGCCGGCGATCGGCTCGGGGTTGCGGCAGTCGTGGTCGCAGGGCGTCGACGTGTGGGGTGATTCGGGCATGCGGAAGCTGTGGAGCGCCTCGAACGTGAAGGTCTACGGCGGCGGTGTCTCCGAAGATGCGTTCCTGGAAAGCCTCTCCAAGCTGATCGGTGACTACGACCGGCAGGCGTCGTCGGTGTCCTCCGGTCGTGGCGGGCGCAGCGTGAATCAGCAGCTCCACCGTGAGCGCATCCTGGACGTGGCCGACCTGGCCGCGATGCCGAAGGGTCGCGCCGTGGTGCTCTCGTCGGGGAACCGCCCGACGCTGATTCGCACGCAGCCGTGGATGACCGGCCCGCACGTCGAGAAGGTCAAGGCGTCGATCGCAGCTCACGACCCGCAGGCGTCGCGGACGATCATCGAGGCGCAGGAGTCGGTGCGTGAGGTCGCGGCCACCGTCGACGGGAACGGGGCGGCCTGATGAGCGACAACTGGGGCGACGCTCCCGCTGACGAGGGGATCGAGGCGGAACCGTTCGAGCTGGACGAGGGCGACGAGCCCGACCCGCGCGACGTCCCCGACGACGCCGAGCTGCCGGAGCTGCCGGAGCGCGAGCCCGGCCGGCTGTTCGGGATCGACATTGCCGACGTCGCGACGAACCTCGCGGCCCCGGCGATTCGCGCCGCGGTGCAGAAGGCCATCACCGCGGCGGTGAAGGATGCCGTCGCGGCCGAGGTCGACGAGGCGCTGGACCCCTCAGTGATCGAGGAGCTGCAAGCGCAGGCGGCCACGGCCGCCCGTCGTGCGGTCACCGCGGCGATGGATGCCCTCGACGAGGAGGAGCCGGCCGACGAGGAGCCGGCGCTGTACTACGGCTCGGTCGACGAGTTCGTGCGCGAGTACCTGGTGAAGAACTACCGTCGCCGCGTCGACGGGGAGCGCAGCGTGTGGGCGGCCGACTGGTGGAACTACCCGGAGGCCGTGATTCGGCTCGACGCTCTGTGGCGGGCGTGGGAGCATCTACGCCTGGACCCGACGACGGGAATGAGCGTCTGGTTCCGCGATCACGCCGAGCACCACATGAGCGTCCTGCTCGACCCTCACGGCCCGTTCGCGGCCGCCGGGGCTGGTGATGGCCGGGTGAACACGAACGACGATCAGAAGGGCGCTGAGCTGCCGTACACGGCACCCCCGAAGGGTTTGTACCCGGACCTGCGCGAGGAGCCGCCTACGGGCGTCTGAGCGCACAACGAGAGAGGGACCGGCCCAGTGGGTCGGTCCCTCTCTCGTGCGCTTAGACGGCTGCTCAGGCAGTCTTGGCGACGGTCCGCGCGTCGGGGTCTTTCCCGAACCGGCGAATGTAGGCCTGTCGGAGTTCTTGGAGCTGCGCCCGCTCGCGATCGCTGATCGGCTCGGCTTTGCCAGCCGCGATCCGACGCTGCAAGCTGCTTGCCTTCTTCGTCACTTCACCCACGGTAGCCACCTCCATCTACTACTAGTTTCCGCCGATACGGGCTCGCTGTCTACGCCGCTCGCGTCCTGCAAGTTCTGCATCGTGCGGTAGATCATCTTGCCCTCCGTCTCGGTCGCTTCGTCGAACAGCGCCACCAGGGCGTCGTTCGCGACTTCGCGGTCAGTCTGATTGTCAGAACCAGCTTGCCCGAGCGCCCATTCCGCCCGCTTCCACCATTGCTCGCGTGCGGCGTTCTCGCGCGCGATCAGTGTCGACCGGTAGGCCGGGTAGAAAGCGACCGCGGCCGCGCCGATGGCGAACAGGCCCGCCATCGGCGGGCCTGACCAGAACGCGCGCCAAAATGCGTCGTCCGCGAACGGTGGGAGGAGGCTACGCGCGCCGAACCCGACGGCCGCCGCGACGACTCCGACGCTAACGAGCTGCGCGATGCGCCTCCCGCGGACGCTCATCGACCAATCTCAGTGCGCTGCACCTTCGACGAGCGCGACCGGTTCGGCCGCGCCTTGGTGCTCTGTAGCTGCTGCGCCTTGACCGCCTCGGTGGCCGGCTTGCCCTGGCTGACGTCGGCGGCCATCTTCGCGCTGACGGCCTCCTTGGCCACGCCGCGCTGTTCGAGCTTGTCGGCGTCGCGCTCGCGCCGCTCGGACGAGTCGTACAGCGGCTCGGCCTTCTCGCGGGTGGCCTCGGCGCGGTTCTGCTCGCGCTCGGCCTGCACCTGTGCCTGCTCGCGCTCTCCCTCGTCGGGAGTGGTGTCGGCGGTGTCGCGGGACGCCTCGGCCGCGCGGTCAGCTTCGTCGGCCTGGCGCGAGAGTGCGACCGCTTCGGCCTGCTCGGTGGCGCTGCGCTGACGCTCGGTGTCGGACTGCCGGCGCAGCTGCTCAGCCTCGACGGCCGCCTGGACGGCCGCGGGATCGGCGCCGGTGTTGTCGACGTCGACGCCGTAGCGCGTGCGGAGCTCGTCGCGGATGCGGCCCTCCGCGCGCTGCGCCTCGGGGTCTTCCGTGCCCCACGCGCGCGCCGTGGTGAGTGCGCCGCCGATCTGCTGCGGCGTCGCCTTGTCCCACCAATCGGAGCGGTACACACCACCCAGCTCGACGCGAGCTGCGCGCTTCTCTGCCTCGAACCGTGACGACAGTTCGCGGGCCGCCTGCTCGCTCTGCGCCTGCGCTCGTCGCGCCGCTTCCTCGCGGCCACGGGCGAACGCTTCGCCTACGCGGCCCGCCGCGGTGACGGCGATGCGGAGCTGCCCTTCGAATGCTTCCTCGATGCCGTCGCTCTCATCGGCCATGATCTGACTCCTTCTCATCGCTCCGGGCCGCGATCTGCGCCCGGCTTCGTCGTGGTGCGCGGCCGCGCGGGCTCCACCTGGGGCGGAACCGGCGAGCCGGTGGTGTTGCTGCGCTTCTCCTCCGCGCGCTGCATCTTGTCGAGCGCTTCCTGCACGGATGCGTCGACGATCGCGGAGCGGTCGATCGTGGGTGCGGTCGCCGTGGCGGTCGACGTCGGGGCCGTCGTGGTCGACGCGGCTGTGGTGGCCGGCACCGCTTCGAGCTGACGCCGCACGTTCATCACGCGCTCCCGCACGGCGGCCTCGACGTTCGCTGCCTGCCGCGCTTCTCCTGCGGCCTTGGCGGCGTCGTAGACGGCCTGGGAGAGGTTCATGAGCTGGCGCAGCATGGCGAGCTGTGCGGCTGTTCCCTGGCCGCCTCGGGCGACGCTGGCGAGGAGCATCGTCGCACCTGACATTGCCACCCGGCCGGCACGCTGGGGCTTCACCGGGCGACGGTAGGTCTGTGCCGACTTGGCGAGTGCGTCGGATGCCTCGGCCAGGTCGCCGGGTGTCTCCTCGACGGCGTTCGACCAGGCTGCGAACGCGGCCGCGGTCTGACGTGCGACCGTCGACCAGGTGTCGCGGTCGTCGAGCGGGATCGACCTAAGCTGCTCGCGGAGCTGCCCGATTTCCTCGGTGTGGCGCTGCCACAGCTCGGGGTCCGGTTCGCGCATTTCGCGACCAGGTGCAACGGGCCGCCGGCCTCGTCCCGCCGCCTGCCACTCGGCGGCCGCGTCGGTCGCCCCGGTGGGTGTGTCGGGCCATCCCTCGCGGAGCCTCGGCAGGGTGAGGTCGCGGCCCATCTGGCCGCCGCCGTACCAAATCGGACGCTCGCCGTCGGCCGGTCGGCTCGCCACCGAGTAGCCGGTGATGACGTCCGTCGTGCCCAGAGGAAGCAATCGAGCGCGCGCGACGTCTACAGGATGACCGCCTGACTGCGGTTCGTACCGTCGCGGAGGCGCGGCAGTCGCTCAGCGATGTGCGCGACGAGACGGCGCGCGAGCTGGCCGACCTACAGGCGCGGATCGCTGAGCGGATCGCGACCGCGGAGCGGGAGGACGTGCGCGCCTACTCGGCTGCGCTGAGCGCCGGATGGTCGGCCGACGAGCTGCGCAAGATCGGGTTTGCGGAGCCCGACAAGAAGGCGCGCACCCGGCGTCGATCGACGCGCAAGCCTGCGTCCAGCTCGGCACCCGCGGCGGCTGACGATGCGTCGTCGGAGCCTTCTACGGAGGGCTGATCGCTCCCACGTTCTCGGCCCCACGTTCCGCTCTGCGGCGTGGGGCTTTCGTGTGTCCCCGCGTTGCGGGGTTGCACTCCGCTCCCGATCCCGTCAAGGGCGCTTCGCGTCCCTTCGGGAGAGCCCTGCGGGCTCCCCTTGACCGGCTCTCCGCTGCGTGCAAGGCGGCAAGTGTTCCGAGAAAGCCGGCACCTCGGCGTACCGCCGAACTGCCTACTTTCATCGGACACACAACAAGGGATTGGGATCGAACGATGAGTAGACCCGTGAGTTTCGCAACGCTGACAACGACACTGCCGACGTCGGATGAGGAGCGCGGTCGGCTTATGCGAAATGTGGGTGAACGTGACCAGCAGCTCTACGAGTACGGTCGCTCTGGCTATAGGCTCGCGGCATCCGTGACGGTGCCGGGGGCGACGTCGTAACGGTGATCGACACGCTCACTCGTGAGGGTGAGTTGGGGGACGATGACCGATGACGCGATCAATCGCGGTGCAGGTCGCGCAGCGCATCCGGCGCGTGCTCGACACTCGGGGTCTGACGGTCGAGTGGTTGGCCGACGCGACCGGGATCAAGCTGCGCACCCTCACCCGGCGACTGCACCTGACCAGGCCGTGCGGCCTCACGGTCGACGAGCTGAACGCGATAGCCGGCGCTCTCGACGTCGCGCCCGGCGTGCTGCTTCACGCCGACCAGGGCGGCGCTACCGCTGCGTCTGAGTGAGTTCCTGATCGGCCTTGTTGAGGGCGCGGGCAACGGTCGACTTGCCGACGCTGAGCACCGCGGCGATGTGGTCGAGGCTGCGATGCTCGGCGCGCATCCGATGCGCCTGTGCGATCTTCTCCGGCGTCATCTTCGACGGCCGGCCACCGACCCTTCCCTGCGACTTCGCGTGAGCGAGGCCGCGCATGGTGTTCTCCCGGATCGTGTCGACGCGGAGCTGCGCGAACACGGCGACCATGCCGAACAGTGCGCGGCCCATCGGTGTTGTGGTGTCGATCATCGGTTCCGTCAGGCTCTTGATGTTCACCCCTCGGCGGTCGAGGTCGTGCAGCGTCTCGATGATGATCCGCTCCGACCCTCCGAGCCGATCGAGGCGGCGCACCAGGAGGGTGTCGCCCTCGCGGAGGTAGTCGAGGCAGGCGAGCCACTGCGGACGGTCTGCGATGCGGCTCGACTCGCCGTGGTCAACGAATACTCGAGAAGCACCGGCCGCGCGCAGCTCGGCCTCCTGGGCCGCGGGGTTCTGCTCGCGCTTGGACACGCGCGCGTAGCCGACGACGTTCGTCACGGGTGCGCCCGCTCAGCGTCCTGAGCTGCCTGTGCGCGACGCTGACGAACGAACCGCGTCAACCGCCACACGGCGAATGCGACGCCCGCCGTCACGGCCACCGTGGCGATGATCCGACCGGGAAGCCAGACGGTGCCGTCGAGCCACAGGGCGACGATCCACAGAACCACGCCCAGCTCAGAGAACCCGATCGCCCACAGGAGCCGGCGAGCACCTGCCGGCGTCGCTCCGAACCGATCGCGGAGCGTCAGCAGCAGGACGACGCCGACGGCAAAGAACAGCGTTCCGAGCCCGGTTACGAGGTTGGGGACGAGCGAGTCAAAGAACATGGAATCTCTCTATCAATCGCGACCGACATTGGAGCCGTGGCCCGGCATCTGAGGGCCGCGGTAGCCGGCACTCGGCGGCCGGGCCTGTGTGCCCTGCTGCGGTGTCTGCTTCGTCGCCTCGGACGCGGGACGGGGATAGGACGCGCTGAGCGCTGAGCGTGCCTGAGCGGCCCTGTCAGGGGCGGCCGGCGGTGCGGTGCGCTCGACGGTCACCGCGGCGAACACCGGGACGAGAGAGGCCGGCTCGGGAGCGTAGGCGAACATGTCGGGTCGGCTCATGGCCGATCCCGCGTTCCACTGCTCCGGGCTCACGCGAGCGAAGTCGAACCGATACGGCGACTGCTCGGCCACGTGGGCCATGAACACCTTCGACGTGCGGCCGTTGCCCTCGCGGAACGGGTGCGCCTGGTTGACGTAGGCGAACACGGTCGAGGCCGTGGCCACGAAATCGTTGCGGCTGATCTTGGCCCAGTCGGTCGACGTCACGAGCTGGCGGGCGTCCGACAGATACCGGTCGACCTCGCCCGTCTTGACCTCACCGAAGCCGCGCCCTGGACCCTTCGACATTTCCACGGTGCGGTACTCCCCCGCCCATTCGTAGACGTCCTGGAACAGGTGCCGGTGGATCGCGCGTAGGTGCTCCCCGTCGAACGTGCGCGGCACGTCGACCTCGCCGTTACCGAGCTGCACGGCGCGCACGGTGGTGTCGGTGTACTCCATCCGAGACAGCACCCGTGCGTCGCGCTCGTCGTAGAGGTTGCGCAGCGTCCCGATCCCCGTCAGCGGGTCGATCGTGTCGGGGTAGAAGTACGACTCCCAGCTATCGAACTGGGATGCCACGTCAGCGGCCGGCGCCGACGACGCCGGCAGCGCGGCGAGCGGCAGCGTGGCCGCGTCGACGGTACTCCGCGAGGTCGATCGCCCCGCGGGTGTAGTCGGTCACGTTCTCGACGTCCTCGCGGGTCGGGGTGAACCCCTCGTGCCATCCGGCGGCGAGGGCCTGGCGCACGCTGTCGCGCTGCGTCGCGTCGAGCTGCGCGAACAGCTCCGGCCACTCCTGCTCGACCGTGAATGCCTCAGCCACGATGGGCTCCCTTCGTCGTCCTACCAGTCTACCGGTTTTCCCGAAAACGGTCTATGGAATGTTTCGGCACAAGAGGGTTTCGGCACAGGGTTTCGGCACGGCGTGTCGACGTCGCCGCGGTGCAGCTCGCGGCCGTGCCGGAATCGATCGTTTTCGGCCTACTCGGCTCGCGGTGATGAACCTATGCGCCGGCAATCTGCTGGATGGCCTGGTTACCTTCCGAATGGTAACCTACACTCATGCGCACCGATCCTCGCCCCGCGATCCTGGCGGCCGCCTTCTCTCAGCTCGACGAGGGGCGGGCGGTGTCTCTGGATTCCGTGGCCCGAAGTGTGGGGCTGACCAAGCCGGGGGTGATGTATCACTTCCCCACGAAGGAAGCCCTCATGCTCGCCCTGGTGGACTCCGTTTTGGACCGCTGGGAAGAGGCGCTGGTCGCACGCCTCGGGTCGTCGCCGGAGGGCGCGGCGCCGGCCGCGCGCATCGGCGCGTATGTCGACTGGTCACTGTCCGGGGGTTTCGATGAAACCGACCTGGTGGCGATGAGTGATCCGAAGCTGCGCCGCTCGCTCACGCAGCGCTGGGCCGAACGTCTCGCGCCCTGGCTCGTCGTGCCCGATGACGTCGCCCCGGACGAACGCACCCGGTTGCTCGCCGCCCGCCTCCTGGCCGACGGCGGGTGGCTTGCCGAAGCCGCCAACGTCTCCCCTCCTACCCCCGGCGACCTGGCGCAGCTCCGCGCCTTCGCCCACAACCTCGTGAAGGACTGACTATGAAGAAATGGCTCCTGCTTGCCGGCGCGATCATCAGTGAAGTCGCCGGCTCCCTCGCCCTCCAAGCCGGCCAGGACCACCCCGCCTGGTACATCCTCGTCGCGATCGGCTACGTCGGCGCGTTCACGCTTCTCGCGCTCGTTCTACGCGAGGGGATGGCCCTCGGGGTTGCGTACGGGATCTGGGGCGCGATGGGCGTCGCCCTGACGGCGGTGCTGGCGGCACTTCTGTTCGGACAGCCCTTGACCGGCGTGATGATCCTCGGCCTGGCGTTGATCATCGGCGGTGTTCTCACCGTCGAACTCGGATCGCAAGCGGCGCAGCGCAAGAGGGAGGCGAGCATCTGATGGTCTGGCTCTTCCTCATCCTCGCGATCGTCCTCGAAGTCGGCGCGGCGCTCTCCCTGCGCCTGGCAACCGGCGGACGGAAACTGTTCTACATCGCCGTCGTCGTGGGCTACCTCGGCGCGTTCTTCTTCCTCACCCAAGTCCTTGCCCTCGGGCTCGGCATCGGTGTTGCCTACGGCATCTGGGCCGCCTCCGGCGTCGCCCTCACCGCAGTGGCCAGCAAGTTCCTGTTCAAAGAGCCCTTCACCTGGGTCATGGCGCTCGGCATCGCCCTCATCATCGGCGGCGTCCTCCTCGTCGAACTCGGCGCGGCCCACTAGCCTGCCGACACGGCCATGACCGTCGCTCGCACCCTCGCGGCAATTCGCCGCGCCCTCCTGGAAGATCCTGCCGTCGACATCCGATTCGTGGACGCAATCACCGTCGACAGTCATCTTCTGAGCACGCACGGCCAGGCCCTCATCCTGTTCGTACACCCACAGCATCGCGAAGTCGTCGACGAGCTGCGCAACGCCTCCCGCCCATTGGACTAGTGCGGTCGGCCGGGGTCATCACCGCGGCCGCGCAGCTCGTCAACGAGCTGGCGGTGCGCCGTGTGCAGGAACAGCACTGGGCGGCCGCTGCGCCCACTGTGGAGGTAACTGTCGGCGGTGAGCGCATCGGTGAACACGACTTCAAGCTCCGGCTGCTCGTGCAGCAGTCGCCGCACTTGTTCGGCCACCCGCTCAGTCATCGAAACTCCCCCAGAGCTTCCGGGAGCGTATCGGACACGTCCGCACCGCGGCGCGGGCGGATCGCTATCGCGCGATCAGGTGGCGACGCCTCCGGCCCCTCGCGACGAGCTGCACGACGATCAGCCCGGCAATCATCGGGACGGCGAACAGGCCGGCCCCGATCAAGATGTTCTCGACCGTCAGCAGCTCGAACAGGGACGGGAACCGGCCCTCCTGGTGGGCGGCCTCGAACAGGCGAATGAGAAACCAGCCGAGCACTACTAGCCCGCCGATCACCACTCCCGCGTAGGCAGCAATCCAGGCGGGGTGCCCCTGGGGCAGCTCGTCGATCGCTTTGTCCTTCATGTGATCCATCCTCTCTCGATCCTCTGACATTCGGTCAGGCCCGACTAGGTGCGCGCCTGCGGTTTCATCGAACACATGTTCGAATAGCGGTAGTCTCATCCTGGCCGGGGAGGAGTCGGCCATCGGGAGCAATAAGCGATACGCGGATCACTACGACCGTCTGATGAATGAGCGCATCTTGGAACAGACGGTCGTGAGTGCTGGCCCGTTGCAGTCGCTCACGCCGGAGGAGCTGCGGCTGGACTCCGAACCGTTGACGATCGACCCTCGACCCAAGCCGGTGCGAGCTTGGGTGCGGTTCGGGCCGAAGCCTCTGCTCGTCGACGCGGTAGCGGTGCGGTGGACGGCGGATGCCGTCGGCGTGGTGTTCTCGATCCGCGAGACGGAGTATCGCGCGTGGGTCTGGGCGTCTGCGGTGACTCCAGTGCAGCGGACGCCGTAGCCCTACCTGGTGACTTCGGCCGTCTCGATCGAGTCGCGATCGGCGTCGTAGAGGAGCCAGGTCGAGTCGTTCCACTGGTTGCGGTAGACGATGCCGCGGGGCGAGTCGCTGAGCGCGTGCCAGGTCGCGCCCGCCGCGTACTCCTCGACCCATGCGGCTACAAGCAACTCGGCTGCTGCGCGATCCTCGGGGGTTCCGCTCTCGGTAGCGCGCACGTGCGCGGCCCACACCGGGCGCGCGTCGGCCAGCTTGCGCTCATCGCGGCGCAGCTCGTTGATGAGGGCCGGGAGGCATCCGCACTCTTCCTCGGCGTCGTGGTGGTAGCCGATGCATCGGTCATCCGGGCATCCGCATTCATCGCCGCGCCACTCGGCCGCGGAGGCATAGCCGTGGCGCTGCGCCCACTGGCGCGAGGTCAGCCCTGCGAGCTGCAAGGTTTCTCGAGCGGCATAGTTCAGCCTCGTCATGTCATCACTCCCCTATCGGTCGGTCGAGAGCTTCGTAGATGCGCCACCACTCGGCCTCGTACTCGACGGGCGAAAGATCGGCACCGTCGAGAGCATCCAACTGTGCGCCTACAACCTCGAACAGACTCGTATCAGACATTCCGCCGCGGTGCGCGTGAACGCGTACGATACGAACCCTTGCGGCATCCCGTCGAGTGCCGAGCATGAGGGCGACGTAGCCGATCGCAAGCAGCGCCAGTGCGAGCGCGGTCCCGGGCCACCAACCGCCGAGTGCGGTACCGGCGGCGAGGATCAGCGTGCCCATGATGACGCCGCTCCACGAGTTCACGAGCTGTCGCAAGTGAACGAGACGGCGAGCTGTGGTGGTCATACCGGGCGGGTAGACGTGGATGGCAGCCGTCAAGCTACCCTGCATCCTGGCGATGTGCTCCGGTGTGACGCTCACCGATCCCCAGCGTGCCTGAATCCCTGTGCGGGTCGTCAGCGCTGCGGATACCGGAGGACGCCGTAGCGGCCGCCTGGCGGTCATGGTCATCACTCCCCCATCGGTCGACCGACGGTGAGCACGCCCGGGCCGACGGGCTCGAACGGCTTCCCCTCGTTGTACTGAGTTTCCAGTCGCTCGACCTTCTCCATGATTGCCTCGTTGGCGAACTTCGACAGGTTGGTCATGCCGACGTGGCGCATGTAGGCAACAATCGCGCCGCGCATCCGGGCGGAGTCGTCGGGGTGCTGGTAGATCGTGATCTTCGGGGGCTTGCCGGGCTTCTCCCCCTTCTCAGCGGCGCTCAGCGGCTCTGTGGCGCTCTTGGCCGCCGGGGCGGGCGTAGTGGAGGCGGGAGCCACTGCGGGGGCCTCCTGGGCGGCCTCCGGGGCCGTGGGGTGATCGAACGGGCTCGCGCTCGACAGGCTCGACTTGCGGGGGTGGGACGGTTCATGAGGGATCTCCTTCGATAGCTGCCAGGTGCTCGGCGTAGATCGCTCCGAGCGCGGTTGCCTCGGCACTCCCCCACTCGTCGAGGCCGCGCGCGGCCTCGGTGGCGTCTGCGATCACGACGCGCTTGGGGATGGGTCGACCGATCAGGCGCAGCCCGCGGCCCTCGGCGGCCGCGCGGAGCTCGTCGAGCCAGGCGGCCCCGCCGACGGTGCGTTCTTCGTGCTGGTTGACGATGATTCCGGCGACGCTCAGTCCGGGGTTGTAGTACCGCTGGACGTTGCCGATCGTGTCGAGGAGCTGCCCGAGTCCGTCAAGGCTCCACTTCTTGGTGTGGGTGACGATCACGGCCGCGTCGGCGGCCGTGAGGGCGTTGATCGTGAGCTGGTCGAGGGATGGCGCGGAGTCGATCAGGATCAGGTCGTAGTCCTCGATCACCTGGGCCAGCGCTTCGCGCAGCCGAACCTCTCGGCCGGCGCCGGCTATGACGAGTTCGTCCCGGACGTTCCCGAGCGTGGCCCCGGACGTCGGCACGACGTCGAGGCCGGGCCACAGTCCCGGCACGATGACGTCGCGCATGGTGTCGTCGGCGCGGGTACTCAGGACGTCGGCCAGGCCCGCCTGCTCGGCGTCGACCTCCTCGGCCGTGATGTTGCTCGTGAGGTTGCCCTGCGGGTCGTTGTCGACGGCCAGCACGCGGCGACCGGCGAGCACCGCGGCGCGGGCGAGCTGGAATAACGTCGTGCTCTTGCCGACGCCGCCCTTCTGGTTGCAGAGGGCGAGGATTCGAGCGGTCATAAGAAAATACCTCCGTTGACGGGAACAACTCTAATACAGCTATTGACGGTGATGCGGGATGCTCAGTGACGCAGCCAGAAGTCGTCGGGGATCGTGGTCGGCTGCACGAGCCACAGGATCGCGGCGCACACGCCCAGAATCGCGGCGATGCCCCACAGGCAGAATTCGGTCTTGGTCATGCTCGCGTGCCTCTCTCTCGACGTCACGACGGGGAGGGGCAGCCCTGCGGCCGCCCCTCCCCCAGTCGGTCAGAACGGGGTGTCGTCGCCCTGGTCGGCGGTGGGCTTGCCGACGACGCGGACGCTCTGCCCGCGCAGACTGACCGCGACCTCATCGGCTCGGACCTCGTGCTGCAAGCGGGTGCCCTGCTCGCCCTTGTACTCGGTGACGCGGTAGCGGCCCGAGAACGTCACGCGGACGTTGCCCGACTGCTCCGCGACCTCGACGAGGTTCACGGCCTGGTTGCCGCTCACGGCGACGTCGTAGGCGACGGTGGGACCGTCGGTGTAGCTGTTGTCCTCCTGGCGGATGCGGTCGCTGACGAGGACGCGGGCGTAGGCGTACGGGCCGTTATCCCCCTCGCGGAGGGTGGGCGTCGCGGCCAGGTTGCCGGTGCGGGTGATGTAGCTCATGGGTTCTTCTCCTTCGGTCGGTATTACAGGTGTTGCCGCTAATAGTGTTATTCTGCCGGGTCGAATGCTTCGCGCTCAACCTCCAATCTGCGGCCGTCCATCTGCGACGGGTACAGCACCAGCTCGATAGGGCTCGTGGGGTCGGGGTTCTGCAAGCGGACGCCCTGCACGGGCGAACCGGCGGTAATCGTCCCCAGCTCGGACACGACGCGGCGGGGCGGGTTGTAGGGGCGGCCGTCCCAGCTCTTGATCCGATCACCGAATCGCAGATCGGCAAGCCGGGTAACGGTGATGGTCTGAGTGGTCATGCTGTCCTCCTCGGTAATAACTCTATTGTAGTAAATGACTCTATTATGGTCAAGCCTTTTCGGCTTCTCCGCGCAGCAGCTCGGCCACCTTCTGGGCCAGCAGCCAACGGCGATCGGCGGCCGCGCGATCCTCGGCGGTGTAGTCGCCGTAGCTCGCCTGGTGCTCGAAGTCCTCGCGGCCTCGGCGGGCCGTGTCCAGCAGCTCGTCGATGCCTGCGCACAGCTCGGCGTCGACCGGGACGACGCGCCCGCCGCCGTCGACGACCAGGCTCAGGGGCTCGGCCATCCCCGCGACGTGCATCGCGTAGCCGTCGCCCTCGCGCTCGACGTAGGCCGTCAGCACGGTTGCCGATTCGTCGTTGTCGAAGTCGACCCGGCCGTAGCTGTCGGGGTCATCCCCGAGCGGCCAGAGCTGCGGCTCTAGGCGGGTGCCTCGGTCATACGGGGTCAGCTTGCGAGCGTTCATGGTTCCTCCTTGGGTAGGTATTACCAGTATAAGCGGTAATAGAGTTATTTACTACGGGTGTCAGGCGGCAAAGTGAGCGGCTACCCGCTCGATGTGGTCGGGTCGGAGGTCGCACCAATGATCGTCATCGTCGACGACGACAACGGGGGCCACGGTGTACCCCACCCCCAACGGACATCAGAGATGCAACCCCCGGGTGTGACTTCGTCTGCTGAATGGCGGGGTTCTTCGGTCGCTTCGTGGCGGGGTCAGGTGACACCGATGACCAGGGTGCTCTGTGCGGCTTCGATGACGTCGTTGGTGATGGTGTCGAGTTCGTTGATCTTCAGGACCCGCTGGATCTGGGGGAAGAGGCGTTCGAGGAGCCGGAAGTTGCCGCGGGTGATCCGTGCGATGGCTGCGATGGCTTGGGCGTCGGTGAAGTCGTCGGGGTCGAGGGTCTTGCCGAGGGATCGCCAGTGTCGCTCGAGGACGAACAGCAGTTCGTCTTGTCCCAGGGGCCGGTACTGGTGGGCGAAGCCGACTCGGCTGTAGAACTGGGGGTAGTGGCTGAACTGCTTCTCCAGGCCGGGCATGCCGATCAGGATCAGGGCGATGTCGTCGCGGTCGTAGCGATCGCGCAGCAGTTCCAGAGCGGCGGGACGCAGTCGTTCGGCCTCGTCGACGATGATCAGCTCCACGTAGTTCCTGCCGTGTCGCCATCCCCAGGCCTCGGGAGTGGCCGTGCCGGGAGGTACGAGGTGCTGCTCGATGCACATGTTGGTGCGGGTGATGGCTTGGGTCAGCTCGTCCTTCAGGGTCCGCGGGGTGGTCAGCACGCTGGGGGTGTAGAGCACGGTGCGGCTCCGGTTCAAGGCGGCGTAGATCTTGGCGTCGTTGTCGGAGCGCGGCCCCCAATAGGTCAGCAGGTCATGAGCCTTCTCGTAGTGTGCGTAGCGGCGCGCGGAGAGTGTCTTTCCTACGCTGGCTGATCCGAAGCACAAACCGATGGTGTGCCCGCGGCGCACGGCGTCGGCGAACTCGGTGAAGCGGCGGTGCTCCTTGGTGACGATGAAGCGCTGGCTCACCTGAGGTCCTCCTTGTAGATCTTCAACGCCGACCTCGGCGCCGGAGCCGGTGCTTCGGTGATCCGTGGCGTCTCGGTAGGTGCGGCCACGAGGGCGATGCGTTCGTTGATGCCGGCTCGCAGCGCCCGGCGGCGGGCGTTGCGCGCGGCCTGGATCTCCTTGAGGCTGACCTTCTGGTCGTGGTGCTCTTGGTTGGAACTCGGGCCGGAAGGACTGGCCGAGCAGGTTCATGAGGGTCTCGCGTAGGTCCTCCATGGAGCGGCCGGCCTGGGTGGCCGCCAGGATGCGCTCGGCGCCCACGTTGCTGGTCATGATCACGACCGTGTTCGAGAAGTCCACGGTGCGGCCCTGGGCGTCGGTGAGCCGGCCAGCGTCCAGGAGCTGCTTCACGTTGCTCTCCACGAGTCCGCGGGCAAGTCGTCCAGTGCGTATGGAGCTGCCCGCGAGCGCGTGGAGTCCCTGCCCTACGGCGATTTGATGCTAGCATCAGAGCCGTGAGGACAACGACGTGACAGAGAGCAAGTTCGGGAAGCTAGCCGACCTCGGCAACGAGGCGACGGTCGAGCAGTTCTTCGTCGCGCGCCTGCTGAAGGACCTCGGCTACAAGGACGGCCAGATCAAGCCCAAGGCCACGATCGACGAGCTCAAGATCTCGAAGGGTCGCAAGAGCGAGAAGTGGCGACCCGATTACGCAGTCACCGTCGGGGCGAAGGTCCGTTGGATCTGCGAGGCGAAGGGTGTCGAAGAGGACCTCGACGACTGGGTCGGGCAGTCGCAGAGCTACTGCCTGGCGCTCAACAGCACCCAATCGGACAACCCGGTCGAGTTCTTCATGCTCACGAACGGCGTCACCACGCGGGTGTATCGATGGGACGACGCGACCCCCTGGCCGAGGCCTCGTTCGGAGACTTCGTCGACGGAAACCAGGCGTACGCGACGATCCGCGCCCTTCTTGCGCCGGGGGCGTTCAAGACCGCGCCGGCGTCCGCTCCCGTCGCCAAGGGCGAGCACGTCCTCCGTCGGCGCTCGGTATCCGACTTGAACTCCGACTTCGCCTGGGCTCACCGGTTGATCTACAAGCGCGACAACCTGAGCTACAACGCGGCCTTCATGGAATTCGTGAAGGTCATCTTTCTCAAGCTCCACTCGGACCGGGAGGCGCATGCCGATCCCAACGCGCGGGAACTGGACGACCGCTCGACGGTCGTGCCGGCCGAGTCCGTGAAGTTCTCGACCGCATGGATCAAGTCGCGCGAGGCCGACACGCCGAGCCCGCTCGACTCCATTCTGTTCCAGAGGCTGCTGAGCGACTTCGAGGTCGCCATCACGAACGGCCGAAAGAAGCGCATCTTCCCGAAGGGCGAGCGGCTGCTGCTCTCCCCGGACACGCTTTGTGCTCTCGTCGATCGACTCGAGTACGTCGACCTCATCAGCATCGACGCCGACCTCAACGGCCGCATGTTCGAGACGTTCCTCAACTCGACCCTCCGTGGCAAGGCGCTCGGCCAGTACTTCACGCCGCGCAGCGTCGTGAAGCTCGCGACCGGGCTTGCCCAGTTGCGCGCCGACGACCAGCACGTCGACCGGGTCATCGACGCATGCTCGGGGACGGGCGGCTTCCTGATCGAGGCGCTGGCCGACATGTGGGGCAAGATCGATGCCAACACCTCGTTGTCGAACAAGCGCCGCGAGGAGCTCCGCATGCAGGTCGCGGAGCGGTCGCTGATCGGCGTCGACGTCGCCCGCGACCCGGCTCTCGCCCGCATCGCGCGGATCAACATGTACCTTCACGGGGACGGCGGCACGAGCGTCTACCAGCTCGATTCCCTGGACAAGAGCGTCGCGACCAACCCGACCGACGATCCAGAGATCGTGCAGGAGAAGGCGGAGTTCCGGAAGCGCGTCAAGCAAGCTGGAATGGCCTCTGGTGGGTCTCAGCCGCCAGGCCTGGCGGACATCGCCCTCACCAATCCTCCCTTCGCGAAGGAATACACGCGCGACGAGGAGGGCGACGCGAAGCTGCTCGACGAGTACGTGCTCTCGTACGACACGAGCGGCGGGGCGAAGCGTCCACTCAAGTCCCTCAGCTCGATGGTCATGTTCCTCGAGCGCTACTACGACCTCCTCGGGCCGCGCGGGCGACTGGTCACGGTCGTAGATGACAGCATCCTCGGCGCTCCTCGGCATAAGCGGGTGCGTGAATGGATCCGCAGGAACTGGATCGTCCGGGCGGTCGTGTCGCTCCCGGGCGACGCGTTCCAGCGGTCCCAGGCGCGCGTCAAGACCTCGCTCATCGTGCTGGAGAAGAAGACCTCGGAGCATGAGGCGCAGCCCGATGTGTTCATGTACTACTGCTCGTGGGTGGGCGTCGATGATCCGTCGCGCCAGCGCATCCTTCCCGTCGACGCCGAGAACCGTGAGCAGGCGCGCCAGGAGATCGAACGAGTCACCGCGCTGTACCGCGCGTTCCAGGCAGGCGAGCCGCAGGCTACGCCCTGGACTGTGAGCGCGGCGGCGATCGCGGATCGCTTCGATGTGAAAGCCTGCCTGCCGGAAGCCGAGTCACGGGTCCCTGACTGGGAGGCGGCGGGCTTCACGATTCAACGGATCGGCGCGCTTCTCGAACTCGCTGTGACTGACGGCAATCGGGCCGAACGGGAAATCGACACATCGGTGACCGACGACCTCGTGACCTACCTCCGCGTCCGCTACGACGGCTTCTGCGAGGCCGGCGACGAGGTGTCCACCTCGGACATCGCGAAGCAGACCCTCACTCGCGTCGAAGCCGGCGACCTGGTGTTCAGTCACATCAATGCCATCCACGGCGCGGTGGCCGTCGTGCCGGATGAATTCGATGGTCTCGTGGTCACGAATGAGTACACGGTCTGCCGCCCGAGCAGCGACCTCAGCGCCAGCGTCATCTGGGCGCTCGTGCGATCGCATGAGGCTCGGGCTGAGATGCTGCTGCTCGCGACCGGCATCGGCAGAACCAGGGTGCGCTGGGACGAGCTGCGCAAGCTGCGCCTCCCCGTGCCGGGCCAGGATGTCCGTGACCGAATCGACGATGCGGTGAAGCGCGCGAACCATTCCGAGGATGACATGCGGCGGCTGCGGGCGGAGGCGAACCAGACGGCGTCGACCGAGATGCTCCTCGACAGCGAACGATCGCGCTCGATCATCGCAGCATTCAAGCCGCCGCGCTAAGTCCATGACTGACGTCGAGGAGTTCCTGAGAGACGCAGCCGCACTGGCTGGGCTCACAACTGAGGACCTGCTCGCGCGTGTCCTGCACGTCGAGGATGGTGCATTCGCGGAGGTCGTCGCGGCCATGGACGGGACGACGAAGGCGCTCGCGCTGCGGCTGGATCGCGAGATCCGCATCCGCAATCCGGGGCTTCACTACGTAATGCGCAGCATGTTCGTCGGCTACCGACGCGAAGGCGTCACGCACTCGCCGCTAGGGGAGCGCTCGCAGATCTTCCTGAGCCTGATCCGGAACAGCTCCCGCCTCGAAGTGGTGCTCCCCGTCGATCCGGCGAGGATCGCCTCGATGCCCAACGCCCAAGACCTGCAAGGCAAAGGCCACCACGGCGTCGGAAACGTCCGTGTCGTGCTGAGCAGCGACTCTGAGGTCGATCGATTCCTCAGGGACCTCGACGAGTGGTTGGCCCCAAGGCCCTGACGGACGCGCGGCATGTCCCTGACAGGGACGCGTTCGGTTCTCCGTCGACTACGCGTCCCGATACGGGGCGCACCGGGCGCACCAGGCCTGGCCGGCCGCTCGACTCCCGCATGAACCCGCACCGCGGCGAGGCGCACAGGGCGCACTGAACCTAGATCCACCGGCGTTGACTTGTGAGCGGTGATTTTGGTGGTTCGCGGTGGGGCTCGGGTAGTGGGCGTGGCGGGTCTGCCGGTCTGTTCCGGCTCTTCCACTTGAGGTCCTTGGGGTTGCGCCGGGACTGCCGCACGGATGGGTGACATCTGATCTTGGGCTGACCCCGTTTCTTAGGTCCGGTGGTTCTGGGAGTCGTCCTGTCGCCCGTGGTTGCGGGCAGGGAGACTGGTCAGATCATGTCGAACATCAGGAAGCGTCACACCCCGGAGCAGGTCGTCCGCAAGCTCGGGCAGGCCGACAGGATGCTCGCCGACGGCAGCGACATCGCCGCGGTGTGTCGGGAGCTTGGGATATCCGAGCAGACGTATTACCGGTGGCGTAACCAGTACGGCGGACTGAAGGCCGACGACGCGAAGACAGCTCTGGCCCTGGTAGCTTCCTGGGCCTTGACGCGGCGCCGTTCGTGGCCGTTCGCCTGGTCCCTCCTGCTCGGTTCGTCGCTGGCGTCCTTCCTCGGTCAGGGCATCAGGGGTGTTGTCGCGTGGGTGGGCTTCGCAGCCCTGGGAGCAGTGCTCTCCTGGAGCTTCAAACGCTGCTGACATCCGACGGACTCACGACGAACGGCCCGGCATTGCCGGGTCGTTCTGATTCACCCAAGGCGCCCCGTCAAGAGCAGGGTCGGTGACCCTCTCGGCGGTGATCCACTCCACGCCCTCTCAGTCGGCGGAGCTTCGCCAGATGCGTCGCGCCTACGGGTCGGATTGGCCCGTGTGTGGGCCGGGTCGGATTGAGTCGGCGGCGCTGACCCGTAACCGATCCGAACTGACCTACGCGGCAAACGCGCCCATTGCCAGCCTCGCAAGGCAAACACCTGCCGGCGCCACCTGCAACAGTCGGACTCACATCCCACAAACAAACGACGAAGGACACGCGATGACTCACCCACTCGACCAATGGGCCGCAGGCTCCCACGACGCCCAAGCCGTCGTGCACCTCCTCGCCCGCGCGTTCGACGGCGTCCTCGCCGCGCCTGGCCGCCCCTGGGTTATCACCCACGACGGCTGGACCGCGCTCAATGACGACGCACTCGGCCATGCTGCCGTCGCCGCACACAGCGAAAGTGAACGCCGAATCCTCGCCGCAGCACACTCCCTCCTGACCGGCGCGCCCGTGGATCTGCGATGGGTCACCACCAACCTCGACCGCACCAGCGCGACCGCGCTCGTCGAGGCCGTCGCTATCGCCGCCGGCCTCGCCGAGATCGCCGACCTGCTCTGACAGCAGGGGGCGACCAAGCCCCATGCAGCAACCGCTGTAGGAACGCGGTTCGCTCGTTGTTCATGTGCCTCTCCTTGGTCAACGGTTGCCGATGGCGCGGATGCGCATCTCGTCGTGGTGGCGGATCGCTTCGGTGGTGACTCCCCCGAGGCTGCGCCGTTCCGGGCCGTCGTATCCGTCGAGACCTTCGCCTCCGGGGGCGCCGTCGGGGTTCTTGGTCCATGCGACCACGACCCGCACGGTCTCCTCGATCAGCTCCGCCCGCGTCAGCTCGGTTGAGTCCTGCATGGCCTCGCGGACGGCGGCGAGGGCGGCGGCGTTGTGGTTGTTCTGGTACATCTGTCCTCCTTGTGGGGCAATTAGGGCAATTGTGGCAGTGCTGGTCACAGCTCGTCACGGAGTCGATGGATCGGCCGCGTCAACGCAGTGTCGATTCGACTGTCCGGCATCAACTCGTACAGCTTGCGCTCGACATCTCCCCCGGCTCCTCGCACATGGCTGACCACGTGACCCCGGCCTCACGCATGAGCAGCGCGAGCTCCGCGGCCAGAGCGCCGAGGTCGCGCAGGTAGGCGTCTTGCTCCTGGGTGTCGACCCGCTGGAAGTGTCGAACCGTGCGCAGTTCTTCCGCGGCGCGGGCGACGGCGGCGTGCTGGGGGTCCATCTGTCGACTCTCCTTGACTCGTAGGTGTCAGATCCTCGAGGAGCCCCGGCGGGGCAGGCGCCCCGGCGGGGCAGGCGGCAGCTCGGCCGCGCCGGTCCGCTCCTCGGCGAGCTTGCGGGCTCGCTCGGCGCCGTACCGCATGGCGGCGACGATGAACGTGTTGCGGCCCCGAGCGGCGATTCCTGCGCGTTCGTCTTCCTCGCGGGCGATGTCCATACGGGCCACGACGTCCTCGGGCACGCGGACCTTGTTGCCCTTGCGCTTGGCCTTGCGCTCCTCCCCCGTCTTCACATCGACCACCGTGGCGGGCTCGCTCGGCAGGTCGGCGAGTCGCTTCTCCCGCACGCTGGGCCGCAGCGCGGCCAGCTCGCGCACGGCCTCGGCGGTCCAGTGGTCCAGCCCGTTAGGTGCCGCCTCCCCCGGAGTCGGTAGTCGGACAGGTAGGCCGCCCTCGCCAACTCCTGGGTGCTCTCGTGGACGTAGAGACCGACCTCGACCGGCGTCGAGGTCCGGGCCGTCCGGCGCCGGGCGGCCCTGCGGGCGTCTTCGGGGTCGAGCTGGTCGGCTCGGGCCTCGTCGCCTGGGGTGCGGCCGCGGTGGTGGGTCGGTCACTCTGGGCGATGTCGACCAGGCTGACCTTCGGCTTCTTGCTCATTGCACGTCTCCTGCTCTCGCTAATGCCTTATGTGCCTTTGTTGCCTTATTTCAGATGGTGGCGAGGATGGGGGCCAGGGCTGCCCGGTAGTCCTGAGTGATGCCGTCTTCGGGCGCGAACAGCCCGACCGGCATTCGGGCGGCGAACGCGCTGGTGGCCGAGGTCCCCACCTTGCGGACCGGCGAGCTGACCTGTCCCGGATACCGCTCGGTGAGCACTCGGATCAGGTCGTTGTCCAGCGTCTGCCGAGCGTCGACCTTGACCGGGACGTACCACACCACCTGCTCGGGCATCCGTCGCCGCAGCCGGCGGGTGACGCCGGCGCGCCATTCCGTCATGCGGTCCAAGGTCAGCAGGGCCTCGGTCTCGGCGGGGACGGGCACGATGACGACCTCGGCGGCGGCTATCGCGGCGGCGGTGCCGCGGCCGTAGTCGCCGGGGGTGTCGATCACGGCAGCGTCCCACTCCTCGGCCTCGGGGAGCACGTCGCGCAACGCGGTCACGGCCAGGTCTGACACCTCATCCAAGCCGGGTCCCCCTGGATCACATCGACACCGGGGATGGCCGGTGACTCCACCGTGCACGCGGTCGCTTCGGCACCGTCGAGGAGGTCCAGGCTGGTCATCTCGGGCACGTCGTAGGCACCGAATCCCATGCGGACGCTGAGGGCTCGCGCTTCGTCGAGGTCGATCGCCAGGACTCGCTTTCCGGCACGGGCCAGCGCGAGGGTGACCTCAGCCGCGGTGGTGCTCTTGGTCGCGCCTCCCTTGCGCTGCTGAATCGCAATCGTGCGGGTCATGGGGGTTCTCCTCTACGCTTCGGGCATCCGGGGTGGTTCCCGGATGCGCGTTCCCTCTTGGGTTCCGTGTTTGACGGTCGCCCCCGCCCCTTCCGGCGGGGGCGACTCTTCATGCGTTGCGACCTATCGCAATTCTAGGGCTTCTAAGGCTGTAATGGCGGCTAAGGCGCTTATGTCGAGGTCGTCGAGCTGCGCCGGGGCACGGCGGGCGGCGTGATCTGTGGTCCAGCACTCCCCCGCCTAGCACCCCGACGCTTCGGGTCTTCCCGGTCACCGCGGGTTGGGGGTTGCGGTGACCGGGGGCCCGAGCGCGTCAGCGTCGCGGTCTGCGGCACTCCTCGCGCGTGCAGTGGGGTCCGTGCCAAGGTCCGAGAACGGTCCCTCCTCGTGAGTCCATGAACAGCACTCGGCGGATTCCGTCTGCTCCGATAAGGCGGCAACCCTCGGGTACCTGCGCCCAGGGACGGTGCTGTGCCGACTCGCTGCGATAGTTCATCGGTGGGTCTCCTTCGCCCACGCCCAGAACTGCGCCTCGCGGCAGTCCTCACGGGTGTGCAGCGCGCTCAGGCGCTCGGCCGTGCGGTACTTCGATCCGCACTCGGGGCATTCGATCATCGCTCCGAAGGGGTTGGGGCCACCGAAGTCCTCTCCGGTCGATCCCTCGTCGTAGTGCTCGCTCATCTCGCGTCCCTCCTGGATTTCGTCGGGGTGGTCAGTCCCGTCCGTGTTGACTTCGCTAGTCTAAGGCATATACGGCAATTACGGCAACAGGGTACGCGTTCCGAAATGTGACGCGTAGGCGTCAAGGGTGGTGCCCGACGCTACGGGCGGCCGCTCACCCTCGGCGGGCGACAATCCGCTGTCCGCTGACGTGGGCGGGGTAGAGCACGAATCGGGTTGTCTCCCCGGGCCGGGGGGCGAACTCGACGCCTTCGACGACCGAGCCGGGCTCGATGGGCCCCAGCTCGGCGATGACGCGGCGGGGCGGGCTGTAGGCGATGCTCCCCAGGGCCAGCACCTCATCCCCGGCGCGCAGCTCGTCCAGTCGCAGCGGCAGCGTCACTGGGCCGTGCTCCTCGATGGGCAGCGTGGCCCGGATCGTGCTCAGGGCGCGGATCGCGTCGTCGGCCTGTGCGAGGACGGCCGCCTGCTCCTCCTCGCTCGGGGGCATCGGGCTCACCATCGCGTTCAGCGCCCAAATCGCCATCGTCACCGCGTCGGTCTCTCGCATGTCGTTCTCCTTCTCAGGGTGGCGGGGTGGTCGGCCCCGGTTTCCGTGCTGTGCCTTCATCCTAAGGCATCTAAGGCAGTTAGGGCAAGGCAGTTGACCTGGGTTTTTAACTTCTCTTGCTCGATTGTTGCCGCGGTGGTGGGGCCGCGGATCGCACGGCCCCACCACCTAGGGGCGGCTCACCGCCGCGGCTTGCCCCAGGCGTCGAACGACGGCAGGGGGGTCGGTCGGTGTCCCGTCCACCCGTGCAACCAGGCGTCCTCGATCTGGTCATCGCTGGCTCCCTGGCGGCGTGCAACCTCCAAGTGGGCGCGGTATCGCTCGGCGTCGTCGGCGTGGCTCGCGTCGGTCAGCCTGTCCAGGGTGAGCAGGAACGCGGCGGTGTCCGCCTCGGGCAGCGGCTCGGGGTCGGGCAGGCAGCGCGTCGCGTCGTGGTCCTGGCCGGGCATCGCGGCACACGTGAGGCACTGGCCCTCGATGAGCGGGGTTCCCTGCTCATCGGTCGGCCTCCAATGCTCGTCGCCCTCCTCGTCCTCGCTGGCGTGGTACTCGATCACGGCTCGCACCTCCTTTTCCTCGATTCCCAGCAGGCGCAGCACCTCGGCGACGGCCTCGATCTCGCGACAGGTGAAGTGCGGACTGACCTCGGCCAGCGCGTGATCCTTCATCAGTGACTCGGCGACGATGGCACGCACCCGCGCCAACGTGTGCGCGGCCTCGGCGGGGGTGTGGAATTCTTCGGGCATCGGTTCCTCCTGGTCTTCCTCGGGGTGGTCGGCCCCGTGTCCGCGTTGCGTCTCCATTTTAAGGCATTTAAGGCTTTTAGGGCAAGCATGTTGACATGCCGTTTTGGCTCTCCCCTTCGGCCTCCGCCGTGGTGGTCGGGCCGCGGTTCGCGCGACCCGACCGCCACGGGGGCGGTTCAGTGAGGCTCGCCCCAGGCGTTGAATGAGGGGCTAGGGGCCTTGCGGCGGCCGTCCCAGCCGTAGCGCCATGCGTCTTTGATCTGCCACTCACTCGCCCCCTCGCGGCGGGCGATGTCCAACGTGGCGCGGTATCGCTCGGCGTCGTCGTGGTGGCTCGCGTCGGCCAGCCTGTCCAGAATCCGCCAGAACTCGGTGATGTCCACCTGGGGCGTCGGCTCGTACTCCTCGCCGGGCGTCGCGGCGGGGGTGTGGGTTCCTTCGGTCACAGGTTCCTCCTGGTGTTCGTGGGGTGGTCGGCCCCGGTTTCCGTGTTGTGCCCTCACCTTACGGCATCTAAGGCAGTTAGGGCAAATGAGTTGACGTGCCGTTTTGCCTCCTGCTCACGCGCGGTTCTGCGCGGTGTCCAACCTCTTGCCCATGCGGTCGGCGCATCGCTGGCACGCGGGCACCTCGCCGAGGATCGGGTGCGCGATGGTCCCGGCGGGCGGGTTGGGGCAGAGCGCGAACCACTGGCACTTGATCGCGGGGGCGGGGTTCTTCGTCATGGTCGGGCCGTCCTTTCGGGTGACGGCTAGGTGTCAGTGCGGGGCCGGCCTTTTGGCCGGGCCTCGCAGGGCGGGCGGTCGCCCGCCCTGCGGTGCCTCAGTCCTCGACGTGCTCGGGGTCGATCACTCCGGGGTGGTCGGGGTGCTTGCCCATCGCCCAGAGGCGAACCTCGGCGCGGGCCTCCTCGTGGCGGGTCCAGTCGCAGCCGTGCACTCCGCAGAACTCGCAGCGATCCATCGGTTCCTCCTTGGCCTTGGGATGGTCAGTCCCGGTTTCCGTGTTGCTCTTAGATTGTAAGGCATATAAGGCATATAAGGCAAATCGACGACCGATCCAGGCATTGCGGGCGGGGCACTCGGTGCGCCCCGCCCGCGGGGGTCAGTCGCGCGCGACCTGAACCAATCCGGCGGGGCCGTAGGCGTCATCACCGCACAGGGGGCAGCGGAAGACGACCGGGGCGGAGGGTGCCAGGTACGCGGGAATCGGGGTGACGATGACCTCGCCGCACTCGTCGCGTGCGATGGCTGCGGCGGTGGCCTCGACCTCCTCGACTCGCTCGGGGCTCTCGGTGGCGGACTCGTCGCCGTAGCCGATGAGGACGGCACAGGGGGCGCAAGCGAAGCCGACGGCGTAGGTATCGCGGGCGATGCTCGGCGCGGTGGGGGTGGTGCTCATGTCTTCCCCCTTGGGTGTCGGGGTGGTTAATCCCGGTGTCCGTGTTGACTCTTAGATCATAAGGCATCTAAGGCAATTAAGGCAACCCGTGGAGCGGGTTTTTCCCTGGTCAGGCGCGGCGGCGGGCCCTGACCTCGGCCTCAATCTCGGCCAATTCCTCGGGGTCTCCGACGCACTCGGGAGCACCACACCAGCACCACGACCCGTGCGTGCTGGTGCCGTCGTCGTACTCCGGGCAGGTCCGGCCTCCGGTGCATCCGACCTCGTAGCACTCGGGGCACGCGCTGGCCTCGGGGGCGCTCTGCTGGGTGGGGTTGTTCGACATGGGCGGGCCTTTCTCGATGGGCCGACTCTCTCACTGTCGGCGCGGGCGTGGCGGGTCTTCCAGGGCTCGAGGTTGACGCCTAGGCGTCACCGCCGGGGGCGATCCTCGCCCCCCGGCGGCGGGGGATCACCCCCGGTCGGCGTCGTCGTCGGGCTCGACCTGCTCGCCGATCAGGTCGGGGTGGGTGAACGTCTCGTGACAGACTCCGCACACGATGGGACCGGCCAGCGCAACGGCGCGGGAGGCCCTGATCTTGCGGGGCTGCTCGCATTCGCAGGTGAGGGCGTATCCGTTCTTGGGGGCCTTCTTCTCGCCCTCGTCCTCACTCTGGTTGTCCGTGCCCTGGCCGCCGTCGGTGTCCTCGGGGCCCGTCACGACGAGCCCGCCCTCGGCGGTGCGGTAGGCGCGGATCGCTCGGGCGAGGGCTGCCACCTGGTCGGCGTAGAGTCCGGCGGTCGCGGTCGGGATCGCGGTTCCGCTCCATCCGATGCCGGGCACCTGGTGAATCGTCAACCCCAGGGATTCGGCGACCTGGCGAAACTTGGTGTTGTGGTACCGCCCCTGACGAGAGGTGTCCTTAATACCGCGAGCGTGGGCCAGGGCGTGCGCGGCCTCGTGCAACAGGGTGCCGGTGACCTCCACGGCACCCAGGGCCAGGCCCTCGCCGCCGACGAACAGCTCGTGCGTGGTGGTGCCGTCGGCGCCAACCCAACGGCGGGCGGCAAAGTGGCCGAGTGTCAGCTCTCCCTTGCGGGTGCCGATGCTCCCCGCACCGAAGGTCACCACCACATCGGGAATCTCGGGCGTCGTGGCCTGGAAGGCCGCCCAGAGGTCTTCGACGGCCGCGACGACTCGGGAGGCTGCCATGCCCTGCGCGGTGGTCTCGTTGCTCATCGTGTCCTCCTGAGTTGTTCGGGCTGGTCGGGCCCGGTGTCCGTGTTGATACCTAATTCTACGGCATCTAAGGCATCTAAGGCAAATTGACGCTTAGGAATCATGTGTGACGTGGACCACATTGACCCCCGGCACATGGTCGGGGCCGCCGGGGGTCGCCGTGGGTTGTGTTCAGAACGGCGGGTTTACCGGGTCATACCTGGGTGCACGGCGTTCCTGTTCGGCCACGATGGCCAACGTGGCGGCGCGCTCCGCTTCGATCTGTCGCAACTCCTCGGGGTCACCCACACACTCCGGGGCTCCACACCAGCACCACGACCCATGCTGACTCGTGCCGTCGTCGTGCTCGTAACACTCTGCGCCGCCGGGGCAGGTGAAGTCTCCGCAACTGCACATGGCGTCATTGAGGGCGTAATGCAGCGTGGCGTCGTTCAGTGTCCGCAGGGGTCGCCCCTGGTCGTCGGTGCCGCAATCTTGGGGTGTGCTCATTGCCATGCCCTCCGGGATGGTGGGTGCTGTGGTGACGCGCACAGGGTGAGCGTCGTTGTAGGTGGCAGTGGCGGCCGTGAGTCCGTGCACGACTTCCTGCCAGACGCTCTCCGCTTGGTCCTTGCTCATGGCGAACCGGGCCGCGAAATCATCCGGCGTGATCGGCGCCCCGGCGAGAGTCACGGTCACCACATGGTCGGCCGGGTCGCAGCGGAATACGACCGGCCGGTCTTCGGGTGCCGACGCGGGCATGACGTCGAGGCATCCGGCGTGCGGCCTTCCCTCGCAACCTGAGAATCGGAACTCGCCCCACTCGATCGCCTGCGCCCCAAGACTGCTGTCGATGCGGTCTAGCGCGTCGACCATTGGTTGATCCCACACCTGCACGGGGCCGCTGTATCGCTCCTGCTGAAACTGTCCCTCGGTGCCGTCGTCGCTTGGGGTGCTCATTGTCGTGCCCTCCGGGATCGCCTGGGTGTCGTTGTCTCCGTTCATGCCTATAGTCTAAGGCATCTAAGGCAGATAGGGCAATGGTTTGGTGTGTTTGTTTCGATGAAATCTCGAGATTCTTGGGCGTCTCATCACCCCGTCGCGAGCATCAGCCCGAGACGACGCCCCGAGGGCTAGAGCCGCCTTAACCTCTCTCCTCGCGTGCCGTGCGGTTCTGCCTGCCCTGGCACGGTTTCGGGACTCGACCCCCGCGATCCGTGAGCCCTGGGGGGTCGACAACCTCAGCCCGAGGCCCCACCTCCCTCCTCCTGAGCCGCTTTTCCCCAACCGCCGGCGACGGTGAGTCGCCAGGGGTGCTCTCGTCCCGCTCCTTGTCGCGTACGGCCCGAGGGAATGGGCTCTCTTGCTGCACCTTCGGCAGACCAACGTGCCCCCGATCGCACGGTGCTCACCTAGCACGGTGCGGTTCGGGAGCGACCTCGACGCCGTTCTCACTGACCAGCGATCAACCGTCGAGAACGACGCTGTGCGTCGGGGTGTTAGGCGGGTGCATTGGGTGCCCAGACGGCCACGCTGCCGCCGTGCCCCGACGCAGCCCTACGGCCGCAACCCATCCACGCGCCGGCGGTGAGTCCTCAGAAGACGATGCGTTCGCCTTCTGGCGTCTCGATCCATTCTTCGTCCTCGTCCCCGGTCGACTCCTCCTCACTGGCCTGCGCAGTGGTGGATGCCTTGGGTGCCTCGACCCGTGGTTGCAGCGGGGGAGCGGCGAACAGCTCCGCGAAACTCGGCGCCTGCGGGGCTGCCTGCTCGCTCGTGTCCGGGGCGTCCTCGTCCGGGGTGTTGCTCTCCCCGCTGGGTGCCTCGGGTGAGTCCTCGCCCGGCAGGTCGTCGATCTTCGTCACGGCCACGCGGTGCACGCCCTCGGGCTCGACCAGGATGACTTGCCCGGTGCCGAGCTTGCGCAGCTCCTTGGGGTGGACGATGAACTCCTCGACGCGCCGTAGGGAGCCCACGCCGGTGCCGGGTGCGACCGAGCCGAAAATGTCGCTGTCCTCGGTGACCTGAATCGTCTCCTGCCAGCTCGCCTCGGTGCCGATGTGCTCGGCGCGTGCGGAGGCGCTTCCACGCTGCCGGTGCAGAATGTGGATGCCCGCGTTGTCCCAGACCGACTCGGCGAACTCGTCGCTGACGGCCGAGAACGCTGCGTCGGTCTGCGCCGACAGGATCGTGCAGCCACCTCCGCTGCGCGATCGCTCGAAGCAGTCACGCAACGTCTCGCCGCCGATGGCGCCGAATTCATCCAGCATGAGCAGGGTCCGCCCCCCGGTCCGGTCCGGCCATTCCTCGTCATCGAGCTGGGCGAATAGGCGGGTGAGGTCTTTCACGACCAGCGTGGACAGCGCCCGAGCTGAATCGGCGTCGACCTGCGCGTCCAGGCTGAACACCAGCACCCCTGCCTCACGCACGAAGGTGTCAATGTCGACGGTGTGCTCGTCCTCCACGCTCAGTCGTCCCGCCTCGCTCTCGGCCAAAGTCTCGATGCGGGCGATCATCCCGCCGACAGAGGACCTGTAATCACGGTCCTTAGCGGCCCGTGCGACCCGCTTCCCGACCTTGGCCTTCACCGGGTCGACGAGCTGAGGACGGATGCGCGCCAGCTCCTCCACCTCCATGAGCAGCAGCAGGTCCCCGAGGGTCCGCTTCCACTGCGTGCCGTCCTTGCGGGCGAGACCGCGCTCGATGAGCTGGTCCAAAGCTTGCAGACTCATCCGCAACCAATTCAGCCCGTTCGAGCGGTGGTAGGGGTCGGAGAATCCACCGTCTTTCATCGTCGCCAGGGCTTCCATCAACCGGGAAGTGACCTCTTGGGAGGAACCGTGCCGCAGCGGGTTCACGTGCGCGCTCGGCCCCGACAGTGACACCACGGCGCAGCGACGATCGGCGAGTGCGGCCAGCCACTTCACACTCCGAGCGAAAGCCTTGGACCCCTTGAGGTCGATCAGGACAACCCCGATGCGAGCCCCTCGCAGACCGAGCAACGCGATCCACAACAACCGCAGCAGCGTCGTCGTCTTACCCAGGCCGGTAGGGCCGGTCACGACGACGTGCGAGAGGAACCATGAACCGCGCCACAGCACCGGCTCCCCGGCCTCGTCGATCCCGAACAGAGCCGCGCTGTCTGTCCACGTCCCCGCCTCCCCAGGGCGCGAGGCGCCCTGGGTGCGGCGCACCCGCGCCGCCAACCGAGCCACGAGCGACGACGAGCCTTGCTCGTCGTCCTGCTCGCGCGCAGCGTCAGTGGTGGACGCAGGGGGCGACGCCGCGATCTTCTTCGCCCGCTCGTGCGCCTTCGCCGCCTTCGTCCCCGTCAGATGCGTCGAGTAGTCAGGACGATGCACCCTCCACGTCGGCCGGAAACGACGCCGCCGAGACAGCACCAGCCCGCAGATCACCAGCGCCATGCCGATCCCAAGCGGGATTTGCCCCCACAGCCACAGCAACCACCGCTCCTGGACCAGACCACCCAGAACACGAACCGCCCCGCCATCACGCAACATCAGCCCACCGCGAGCGACAACCGCCGCCATCTCCCGCCACGGCGAAACGTAGATACGACCCGCCCCGAGACCGAACAGCAGCGGCAACAACACCAGCCCCGCGAGCGTCACCCACCATCCACGCACCCGCTCCATAACGGCTTGACGAGAAACCACCAAAACCCCGACAAAGGTCAGAACGGCAGTGACGGGATTCAGCAGAGCAATTCCCCACACTGCCGCTCGAACCAGCGCCTCGCCCTCGGAAACGGGCCGCTGAGCACCTGGACCACCAATCCACGGCACCCGGGGACCGGCAACTGCCGACGCCTCCCTCAAGGCCTTTCCTCCCATTCCCACCCGCGCACAAACACCTTCGGCCCACTACCCGCGACGACCTTGTTCGCCTTCTCCGCGGCCTCCTCCAAACCCTTGCGCACGCCGGGCGCACCGTAGTACGCGACCCGCAGATACCGCGAGCTGAGAGCGTATGTCTCCATCAGAGCAACAGCCCGAGTCCGGTCCTTGCGGGCCAACTCCACCTCATGCGCAAGCAACCCCTGCTCATGCACCGTCACCAGATCGGGATAAAGAATCGCGCGACCTGCCCCCGGCGCTGCACGCAACGCGAACTCAGGAAACTCCGCACGCGGCGGGTCAATAGCGCGAATCTCGACCTCCGTCATAAAGGACCCGATGCTACGTCGGTGATGCAACCACGTCGCACAATCCACCACCGCCAGATCGTGATGCAACGTCCCCACCACAGGCCGTCGACCCGCGTGCTCAATCTCCACGACCCGCAACCCCTCACGGGTCACGCTATGCGTCATCGGCCGATCACCCAGCAACTTCGCCGACTCCACCAAGCCCAGCTCCCTAAACCGACGACACGACCGCTCCACCTGCTTCACCAACGTCGCCGAATCTGGATCAAACCACGCCACAACCTGATACGCCGTCACCGCCCGCCACCGAGACATCCACGCCAACCACTCAACATCACGACTCGTCAACCGCACACCAATCACCTCCTCAACCTTCACTCCAACCTACACACAACCCAAAACAAACCGACCCACCAAAAACCGGCCTCAACTACCCGACCACCCCGCTCTAACCCGCACCTAATCACCTAACGCAACCACTACCCCAACTCCACCTAAACTTACAACCACCCTCCACCCCCAACTACCCGCTTTAACCTGAATCTGACCACCTACCCCAACCACAACCTTCTTCAACCTTGACCACAACCAAACCTTGACTTAACCATTGAACCTACTCCCCACCTGTTCCTAACCTTCACCACAACCAAACTCCCTCCCCCACCCTGACCACTCTGCTCGCTCCCCAGGACACCACCCACTGACTGAGGGACGATGGCGGTGGGTGGTGTCCTGGGGAGCGAGGCGTTTACGCTGGTCAGGGTGGGGGAGGGAGTTCCCGCAAGAATAGGCTAGGAACAGGTGGGGAGCAAGTCTGGAACACGCCTCGATCGTATCCCGAGGCGGCTCCGAGTGAAACCCCGGAGCCGTCCGGGTTCTTGCCGTGTCTCGGCTTGTCGCCGCGTCGCGGCCTCGCCGCGACCGGCTTCGATTTCGGCTGCGAACTTGGCTCGCCAGCTCGTCGCCTCTCGATCCCGGCCCGTTTCTCCGGGCCGCTCACGGCGATGAGCGCCGAGCGTGAGGCGATCGCCTCGCGCGCGTGAAGAGGACTCTCTAAGGAGAGTAGAACTCTCCGATGGGTCGCCATTTCGTTCCCCCACAGAAGACACCAGCCGCCGGCGGGCGCGCACCCGAGCACGAGCCGCTTCGAGCAACGCCTCGACCTCGACGGGGCGCGATCCCGGCGCGGTGAACTCGCCCCGCGATCGAGCTTGCTCCATTCCCCGGCGACGCCTCTCGCTCTCCTCACGCTGACGCAGGACCTCCTGAGCCCGCTGACGAGACAGCGGAGGCAACGGCTTGCCTTCCTCATCGGTCCAGTGGTTCAACCTCCACCGCAAACAACCGACAACCGATTTCCATGTGGTCGTGAAAGTCCACGCCTCACCGGAAGGTGTCTTGGCGATAGCGGTACGGATATCGTTCGGGGTCCACCCCGCCGCGAACCAGGGCCTCAGCGTGGATGCCAGACAGCGCGTCGATATTTGACGCAGCGTCAGATCATCGGCCCGCATCCGCTCAGCGGCAGCACGCCGCTCAGCGCGGGTCCTAGGGACCTTCGACATGAGCCAAGAACCATCGCCTTGATTCCCGGCCGGGACGGGTTGCGGCGCCTCGACAAGTAGCGCATATTCCGCCCTGAGATTGACGGGAGAATCGCTTTCGGCATCCCACTCAATCGTGCCGGGCGCCAGCTCCATCAGCCAACCCTCGGCGATGAGTCGAGCAATGCCACGCGAAACCGTGCGGGTGCTCCGGGCCATTCTTTGTGCGAGCACGTCGTGTCCGGGAGAGGACCATCCCACGTCGATGCGCCACTGATATGCCACATGGTTGACCAGCTCAACCATCGTGGCACGTAGATCGCGGCGGAAAGACTGGACCTCGATCCAGTCATGCACTCGACGCCGCCATTCGACGGGATTCGTGGTCACCACACTGCCACGGGGCACACCAATGCGAGCCCGCCGCCGACGTCGCGTCCGCGGACGAGGAGATGCTTTCTCTGATTCTCCGAGAGGGGTAGTCACGGCCTCACAGGCGCCGGCCGACGCATCCGCCAACGGCGACACGCCGCGCCCCGTAAAGGCGCGCAGGACTCCCTCTCGGGGGTCCTGTGGTGCTATCGTGACTCCCGAGTGATCAGTGTTTCGTTGTTGACCAGCTGAGCGCGTCAGGCCGCCAAGCAATCGGCGCCAGCCAGGTCATCCAAAGACGTTGTCGTTGTTGAGGCCCGGTCTCCTTCCTATGGGGGATCGGGCCTCAACCTATTGCCTCCCGGTGCCTCGTGGTGCTTCGACACGCCGCCGGGTTTCATGTATGCGGCAGGGTGTCGGCCTGCGGCTGCCCATCGAGACGGCCCTCCCGCTCGATCTGCTCCACTGCCGCTGGCACGTACTGACGCAGGAGGTAGCGCAAGGCGCGCACCATGTGCCGCTCGCCCAGGGCTTCCTTGAGCTGGTCGAGCAGGGCGTCATCGGCGGGGTCAAGATAGAACTGACGCAAGATGCGGGCCTGCTGCTGCTGGGAGTTGGGCTGTCGAGGCATGGTCTCTCTCTAATGCATGAATCGGGTGCTCAGCTGGAAGTTGGACGCGCCGCGCCGACGAACCTCGCGGAGTAGTAGGGCTTCACCAGGCGCCCCCGGAGATGAACCCGGTTTGCGTGCGCAGACTCAGCCCCGTGCGCGGTGCTTCGGCGATCGCGCCGTTCCCCACGAAAACCATGACGTGCGTGACACGCCCGCCGCCCGGTCCGAAGAAGAGCAGATCGCCGGGTTGAAGCTGACTCAAGGAGACCGCCGGCAGCGCGTCGTGCTGCTGCTTGGCCGTCCGCGGGAGAGTGATTGTGCCGCCGCTGCCGCGGTACCACGCCATCTGAGCAAACGACGAGCAGTCATAACCAACGGTGCTCGCGCCGGCGTCGAATCCGCGGGACGGCCCGGATGGGCCACCACCGCCCCAGCTGTAGGGGATGCCCTTGGCGACCTCGGCCAACCCGGCGTTCACGGTCTTGCTGCCCACGTCGGCGCCCACGAGAGGACCGACGAAGCTGTTGGGTGCGCCCCCGTTGGGGCATTGCTCCGCGGCAGCGTTGAGTGCAGACGGATCGAGGGGCGCCACCGGCGCAGTCGACGCCGAGCCCGCCGTGCTCGTGCTCGCGCTGTACGCCTGCACGATCACCCGCGCCGACGCCTCCCACTGCGCATAGGCGTCGGGAAACCCACTGCGCTGCACTGCCTGCGCCGCCTGGGTCAACGGCATCTGCTGCCAATCCGGCACCTGCAACAACGCGTCATAGAACTGCCCGGCCGCCCAGGTCGGATTCTGAAGCTGAGCGGGGCTGCCCCACCCCTGCGAGGGGCGCTGCTGGAACGCCCCCAGGGAATCCCGGTCACCATGATCGAGGTTGCGGAGCTGGCTCTCTTGCATCGCTGTCGCAATCGCGATGACCAAGCCACGCGGGGGAATCCGGCGCTGTTGACCCACGGCGATGATCGTCGAGGCCACCGACCGGGCCTCGGCCTTGGTCTTGCTCGCGGTCCCCACGAACGGAGCCTCGTCGATCGAGCCCGGCGTGAAGGTGCCCAGAACGGCCGTCTCCGGGGCGCCACAGTCATTCGCGGCTGCGGCCTGCTGACTCACGTTCGGGCCCGAAAGCAAGGCCAGGAAGGCCAGCGGCAGACCGATGAGCACCACGACGACAACACCGAGCCACTTGGTCACGATGACCCTTGCGCGGTCGGAAGTGTCGGCGCCGGGGCACCCGCTGCGGTGCGGCCCACGGTGGTGACGACGACTCGGCCCGCCGTGTCGGTAAGACCGAGCATCAGCGTCGAGGCGTCGTCGAGGTCCAGACTGACCGTCGAAGTGGCCCCGGAGCGGGCCACGACGTGCGATGCGCCGACGGGCGCGGGCAAGGTCGCCGGATCGACCTCACTCAGCGTCGTCGCCAGACGCGGCGTCGTCACCTTCACCAAGCCTGCCCGTCGCGCCTCCGGTGTCCCAGGTGCTCGCCACGCTGCCACGAACGCTTCCGCGGCACGGACCGAGGCTGCATCGGCATCTTGCGGCGCTGAGGGCGCGGGTGCGGTTGACTCCGGGGTGTCAACGGGCGGGGCAGGGGCCGCGGTCGGCTGCGACGTCGTTGCAGCCGCCGGCGGCGTAGCCGGCGCTTCCGGACGATCCCGGAACCAGAGCACAGCGCCAAGGAGGACCGCCGCGGCGAGAACCGCGGCCACCACCGGCCACCACCGGCCCCCCGACCGCTGAGCCTTCTCGACCGACTCCGGAGGCGGGGGAGGTGGTGCATGGTCAGGAACAACCGCATCCAGCTCGGCGTCGTCGTAGTCACGCCAGTTCATCGCTCGTTACCTCCCGGATTCTCAGGACCACCACTGCGGCGCCGCCTCGGCGCGGGCTGGCTGTAGCCGGTGCGTGCTCGCGGCCGAGGAGTGCGCTCACCCGCCGGCTGCGCTCCTGCTCGGTTCGAGGACGACCCGCCACCGCTGGACGAGGACCGCCGCGCACTCGGCGCGGCCGACGACGACGAGGACGACCCGCCACCGCTGGACGAGGACCGCCGCGCACTCGGCGCGGCCGACGACGACGAGGACGACCCGCCACCGCTGGACGAGGACCGCCGCGTCCCTCGGGTCTCGCCGCCGGTGCTGGGGTTGGCCCAGACACGTCGGCGATTGGGAGACAACGGTCCATCCGTCCCGGTCAGTGTTGCCAAGTACGCGAGGTCCTCGGGGACTGACGTCTCCTCTCGCTGAGTGCGTCGTGATTCTCCTGGACGTCTCGTCGGGGCGCCTCCTGGCGCGGCACTAGGTCGTCCCGAATCGCCGTCAGAGCGGGTCGGGCCGCCCTTGGTTCCAGGCCGACGAGCACTCGGCCGGCTACCGGGCCGCGTCGCGTCGCGTCGTGCTCCACCCAGGACACGACGCGGCCCGCCTCCGATGCCGGGTCGGCCACCGCCGGTGCCGCCACCTGCATCACCGTCGCCGCCGCCGGTGCCGTCGTTGGGCGGGTCGTCCTCGTACGTCCCGCGGCCCCGGCCGCGGCCCTGGTCCTGGCCTTGAGAGCTGCGTTGACGCTGACGGCCTCGACCGGAGCCAACCAGGGACCGGGCCGTGTTACCGAGCCCCCGAAGCGCCAGATATGCCCCGAGGCGTCCCCAACCCGACGATGCTCCACCGCCGGTCAGCACCCGCTCCAAATAGGTCTTGGCCCGCAGGGCTCCCGCGAGTGTGGCGAAACCGAAAACCGCGGCCGGGAGATAACCCTCCGAGACGGTCGCCGCGATCACGACTCCGTTGATGATCTGCGCGGCGCTGATGATGCCCAGAATGATCCCCGACAGGACCGTCAGCCCCGCGATCAGCAAGAAGATTTCCGAGCCCACTCGTCCGGCCCATCCGCCCACCATCAGCAGACATGCCCACAGCACACCGAACACCAGCAGGATCAACGCCGTCGTCCACGGCAGAACAGAACCGATGGCAAGGGACGCGTTCACCAGGAACAAGCCCCCACCGATCAGCACGGCTATGAGCGACGTGGCGATACGACCCGAAGGATCATGCCCCTGAACGAACCTCACGGTGGGGGCGTCATCTCCACCCTCAGAAGGCTTTATGACCTTGTCGATGTATTGCTTGCGCTCGTCGTCGGTCTTCAACTTCACCCAGTCGGGGCCGTACCGTTTGCATGCCTCAAGCGACCCGAACTGCGTCTGGCACCAGGGCGTGACGCCGAAGACGCGCCACTGCGCGTCACCCGTGCGACGCGCAAGCTGCTCTTGGTGAGTGCCGCCGGTGACGGCGCCGCCGTCGAATTTGAACGGCATGTCAAGCTGCGCCTGCCCGGTGGTGCCCAGGTTTGAAACAGAGGATGAGAGGAGCTGGCGCCCATCATCGAGCGAGCCGAGGAGTCGGGAACCGTCGATGGCGAACCCCGCCGCGAGGAGTCCCCCACGAGGAGTCCGATCAGCGGGGACATGTAACCGCGCCCGGTGAAGTGCGACCACAGCACGCCCAGCCCGCCGAGGATGAGGGCGGTCGGGAAAAGCCAGAGCATGAGGTCACCGGAGATGGCACTCACCTCTGCTCCCAGCGGTGCGGCGACCTCGACTGAGGTCAGCCGGGTCGCCCACCACGGCAGAGCCACCGCGAGACGGGTCAGCATCAGCGCGATTTCTTGAAGGGGCTCATAAAGCACGTAGGCCGATTGAGCCACGACGTCGGTAAGACCGAGGTCCGAGGACACGATGTAGGCGTTCAACCCCACCTGTTCCAGCAGGGTCGTGCCACTGCCACCGGCCAAGGAGGGCAGGGTGAGCAGACCGCCGAGACCATCGGGGGTTGTCGGGCTAACCGCCGCGGCTGTCTGGCGAACGAAAAGGGCCGGCCTCACGGAAGTGCCCCCCGAGGAGCGTTTCGAGCGGCGTCGTGGCGTTCCCCGAGCCGATCGTGACCCGCTTGACGACCTTGCCCGTGGCGTCGTCGACCAGGATGGCGGACCGGAGACGGTTCTGTCCCTCGGCCTGCCACTGCACGAGGATGCCGACGCCGCGAGTCTGCCCACCCGCCCCGTTCGGCAAGGTAACAACCGGCGTCGCCTGTACCACCGAGACTGGCTCGATGAGGCGGTTCCCCACTCGCGCCGAGCCGTAGATTCGTTCGCACGTAACGGGATCGGGCTCCAAGCCACACGCAACCGTCTTGTCACCGCTCTGGATGGCAGTCTCGTAGCGGATGGCGGTCTGGATCGCCGTGGTGACCTGCGGTGCCTGACTCACCGAGGGAGCAGCGGCCGGCGGTGCCTGATAGCTCGCCGGGGTCACCGCGTGCGCGGCGACCCACCACACACCGAGCGCGACGAGCAACCCGGTCAAGGTCCAACGGAGTCGGCCCCACTGCGGCCACCGCATTCCCGACCGGCGCACCCGCGCGGGGCGCACTCCCGCCTGATCATGCGCCGCCGGCATCTCCGGTTCGTCCCAGCTCTCCGGCATCTCATCGGAGCCGTGGTCACCCGGCACGAGGCGAAGGTGTGGCTGCTCGTGGTCGTCGTTGTGCGTCATGGCCTCTCCTCGAAGTCGCCGGCACTCACCGGCACCGGCTCCCAATCACTGGCGACGTCCAGCACGTCGCTGTCGACGGTGTGCTCCTCTGTCATGTCCTGCATGGATGCGCGGTACCGCTCATCACGCTCAGCCGCTGCCGCGCCGGACGTATCCAGCAGCGCAAGGACTTCGGCCGAGGGCAACACCCACTGCATCGTGGCCACGTCGCCCCACCTGTCCTGCGCCAGACAGTGCCCGCGGCGCACACCCCGCTTGCTATTGCCGTCGAGGTCGCTCTCGTCCCGGTCCAACGTGGCGATGACGTGCGGGGCGTCGCTGTCCGAATCAAGGCGCATCAAACGCACGAGCTCCTGTTGCTGCCGCTGGGTGCGCTGCGCGAACGCGAACGTGCTCGACAGGCCCTCGACGATGCCGGGGACGTCCGCGATGCCCTCGACGTCCTGAGAGTCCGCCAACAGCGAGACCCCCATGAACGCCGCCATGCGGCACATCTGCTCCAACCAGGCCCGCCCGTCGCTTGTCGCGAGAAGCACGTGAGCCTCGGGAATCGCCAGCACCTTCACCCGCCGCCGCTCCCGAATCGACGCGGCCATCATGGAGCACCAAGCCAGCATTCCGCGCAGGGCCGCGACCTGCGCACGCTGCGGCGCGGTCCAGTCGGTCGCCGGCTTCCCAGCCTCGGGAAGCTGCGGCAGGGGCAGGTCCAACACCGTGATCCCGGCCTCACGACTCAACTCCACGCCCTCCCCGCTAGGGCGCCCGGCGATCAAGCGGCCGTACCCCGAGCGGGTCACCGCGTCTAGCGTCTTCCCGACTCGATCCCATCGGGGGTCCTGCTTTCCGCGTTCGAGAATGCTCGCGACCACACGCCAAGACCGCGGATCGTCGGGGTGGGCCTCCACCTCGCCGGCCACGGCCTGCTGAATCACGTCCTCGTGGTCAGCGGCGATCCGGTGCGGCAGCAGAAGGGCGAGCTGTCCGGCGGCGGCATCGGGCGCGAAATCCGGCTCCGTCGCCACGAAAGCATCGAGCGCGCCAGCGTGAGCCTCAAGAACGGAGATCACCCGGCCCGGAACATCGAAACGTCGAGCCGCGTCGACGAGCCCCTTGCCGTCGCCCTTCACGTCCGGCAGAAACACGTATGGCTCCAAAGCCTGATTCTGCGGAGCCAAGCACGCATCCAGCGCGGCCAACATCATCGCCACCGTCTTACCGCGGCGTGTGCGTCCGGTCAGGAGAGTCAGGGGCGCATCCGCGGCTGCCGTCGCCTCGGTGCACAGGAATCGGACCAGCGTCGCCGTCAGGCCGGTCGTGAATCCGATGGCTGGCACGCTCGGGTCGGCCGAGCCCACCTGCGACCCGGCCCAAAACCACGACTGCGCCAGAGCGTGCGTGTCGCGGTGGTGTCCCAAATCAGGGACACGCACCCGGTCGCCGATCAGCTGTTCCAACCAAAGATCGCGCTGCTCATCCTCAGCAACCCACGCCGTGATCCCGATGGCGTCGTAGCAAGCAACGACGGCGGCGGACTTGGCTTCCAGCTCCTCAATGCTCGACGCCGAAATGATGATGCGCGGGTGATCCTCGTCGAGCTGCACATGGTGACGCTGCAACGCCATCTCCATCTGCGCCGTCTCATCCTCGGCGGTCAAAACATGGTCTGAGGGCTCACCGGCGCTGCTCTTACCGGCCTCGATGCGCTGTTCCTTTGCCAACACACGCACGCTGCCGACCTTGCTGACGGCCTGCTGCCCTCGAAGAACGGAAATGCGGATCGAGACATCAGCCAGGACGTGAACCGGGGCGGGCTCCTCCCACCCCTCCAACATCAACGGCACGGTCGTCAGACCATTCAGGCAGGCGATCCACTCCTGACCGGGCGTGACCATCACCTCGGGGAAGTCGGTCAAGGCCAGGACGCGCACGAAAGACACGACCTCCCCACGGGCATCGACGATGCGCAGATGATCCGGCATCGGCTCGGCACGCCCGGACACCAGGCGCGCAAGCTGCGCGCCCTTGAGCTGATCCGATGCCGGAATCTCGGCGCCACGGTGCATCTCACGCGAGATAGACCACGCGATCGTCTCCGTGCTCGCGGCCTGCGCCCGCCACAGCGTGTGCGCGAGCTGGCGTCCCAGCTGCACCGACAAGGACAAAGCCTCCGCCATTTCCGCCGACGACACCGTGCCAGCCGTCAACCCCAGCGAACGACCGCTGCCGCGGTATCCCTTGCGGGACAACAGCTTGACGCTCAACAACACCTGCCGCTCGGGCAAGTCCAGCTCGTCGATGCTGTCGGCACGGGTCTCGGCCCACTCCCGCACACGCGGCCGTCCGGGCACGTCGACCGCGGGCAGGTCCAGACCAGCCAAGTAGGTATCACCGCTGATCCGGCCCCACACGACCTTGAGATGAGCCTCGCGGCCGGTGAGCACACGGAAAGCCGACAGGGCATCGTCGTGCTCACGGTCCAAAGAACTCTCGCCCTTCACGTCGCTGTTGGTGCTGCGCAACGAATAGACGCCCCACACGGCGTCGTCGGTCACGACGACACCCGGCGCGATGGCGCGATACTGCGGTGGCGCCGCGGCGGTCCGCCGGCCGAAAAGAGACCCGAACGTGCCCATATGACCTCGCCCTACTTCCGTCGTTCTTGCCGGGATCGCACCAGCCGTGCTCGTGCTTCCTCAGTCCCGATGAGCTGCACCCGCGGTGCCAGCAGGACAGCGCGTCCCTGCCTCATGTCGATCGACTGCCGGGGCCCCGTGTACGTGCGATGAGTGGCGACCTGACCCGGCCGCAACACGTCCTGCCACCCAGCGGTGCGAGACCGAATCCGCTCCCGCACCGGAAGGCACTCCTCCCGATCCGGCTGCCTGCGCCCCAGCCCGATCACTGGCTGATGAGCACGCACGATCCATCGCAAGCTCAGCATCCAATCGGTGACGCGACGACGGCGCGAGCACCGTCCTTCCTGCCACCCCAGCCACGCGAAGATCGAGGGCGGCACCATCCACAGCGCGACCAGCGGAGGAATCCAGGGGACCCGCAACACGCTCAGCAGGACCCACCAGGCCAGATAGACCATGACGCCCCACCCCAGAGCGGCGCGGGGCACGCCCTCACCAAGATCGACGCCGAAAAGCTCGTGCTGCCGAGGCTCGATCCGCATGCTGCGGGTGATCGTCCGCCCCTCACGCACTGCCGCTACCGCCGGTGCCAGCCCCAGCGTTGCCGCCGCCGAAGGTCTGGCGCCACAGCCAGATAAAGATGTTCTTGGTCTCGTCTGGCAGGAAAATGAAGCCCGCGACCACCACCGCGAGCATGAGGAAACCGATCAGCTCCCCCACGCTCGCCGCGCCAGCATCCACAGCCCGACCATGATGACGATGACTGCGAAGAAAGACCCTCCGATAGCCGTCGCCCAGGTCACTAAACCCGTTCCAGTACCCATGATTCAGTCCTCTCTCTCGTTGCGGTTGACACGTTGTGGTCAACCTGCGGTGATTCCGGCCACGCGCCAGCTCGTCGATCCAGACGCGCTCACCTGAGTGAGCGTGAGCCGATACCGCTGCTGAATTTCAGCCGCGCCCAGACGCCATGTCACGGTCGCGGTCGCCGGGCGCGTCGGCCCCTGGCCCTGATAGACCGTCCACTCGCTCACCCCGACCGGCTGCACAGTGCCTCCCAGCGGAGCCAGATTCACTCCCGGCGCGGTCGCCTGCGACAGCGCGCCAGCATCGCGGGCCGCGAAGGCCGCGAAGAACGCTGCCCCGCCCGCCTTGGTCTGCGCGGTCAGGTCGGCATCGGGCGTGCAGGTGGCATCCCCGACCCGACAGCGCGGCCCCTCCGTTGGCGACATCGGTGACGATCCCTCACCCGGAAGTGAGGTGAACGCCGCGCCCGTGCCGTCCACGAGCACCCGTGCGCCATCGGTGTGCACCGGCACCGAGACTCCAAGCCACTGAGCGGGCGCCTTGCCGTTGGTGATCTGTGCCAGCACCGTCACCACGGCCCGCGTCGGCTCGACGACCTGGATTCCGGCCGGTACGACATTGCGGACCACCACCGCACCCTGACCGTTCCACCCCGTGTTCTCCGTGGCCGACCCGGCGGGCGTATCCAGCGCCATCCCTGCCGCCCGTGACCGTGACTGCGCCGGGCTCAGGCTCAAGTAGGCCGAGGTCCAGCGCGCCGCGACGCCCTCGGCCTGGCTCGTGGGGAAGGTAACCGACGCCGGCAGACTCGGGGCCGGCGGCGCGGATGGCGGCCCCTGCACCAGCGAGGAGATGCCACGCGCCACGATGACGAAAGCCACCAAGCCGACCAAGACCTGCAAGAACCGGCGCAGCATGACCGCCGTGCGTGGCTCGGGGTCGAGCATGAACGCCGACGTCGCCCCCGTATTACCGCTGACCTCATCGCCCCGACTCGACGTCGAGTTCGGCCGCGATAGAGAGAACCGGCGCACGCCGCCGCCTGCGCGTGCATTCCTCTCGACCCTGCGGGGCTCCTGAACCGGCTCGCTCTGGACCGCGGCTCTCGGCGCCGGTGACGTCGCCCGCGCACGAGCGAACAGGCCGTCGTCGACGGCGGTCTCGCCCCGTTCCTCAAGCGCGCTGCTCATACCGAAACCCCGGCGAAGAAGTCATCATCGCCAGCGGCGGGCTTGACAGCCTCACCCTCCGACGACGACGGAGCCGGGTCGGCCCCCGCAACGGTCCGCCGCCTGCGGGTATCCAGCGGCCGAGCGATCTTCCCGGCCCGCACCCACTGATCGACCACCGTGCGGGTCTTGCCGTCCTCGGTCCTCTCCCACTCGTTCACCTGCCACGAGCCGACGACATACACGCGGTCGCCCTTGTGCAGTTGCTCGGCCGCGGCCTCCCCCAGCGCGCCACCGACCTTGACCTTGACCCGCATCGCGCCCCGCTTGACCCACGCACGGTCACGGTTCTGCCGCACGTCATCGACAAGCATCCGGAACTCAGTCAGGTGCCCATCACCTCCGAGGTCCACGCGCTCAGGCTCGGCAACCAAGTTGCCCTCAAAGCCACCCCACATCTCGAACATGACCCACCACCTCCGATTTCATGTATGAATCCATAGTGCAGCATCCAGCCGATAGATGCCAGCACCGGACACGGGATGAAATCGCCTGCGACTCAAGCGATTCCGGGACCCTAGGTGCGCGCGAGTCGCACGGTTGACACCCAGGAGTCATGGAATGATCAGGCGGGGCACCCACGGGTGGGGCGGTGGCGTCGGCGGACTTCACAAAGCAATATCCCAGCCGATTGGGCAACAGAAGTACACATCGGGCAATAGAGTACGCTGTCGACTGCATGGCGTGGTCGCAGCTGAAAGGCGTGCGCGTCAAATGACACAACCGAACACCGACCTCGACACGATCCCGGAGCTGCGGGCCTACCCGCTGATGATGACGACCGCCGACGTCGCCGAAGTGCTGAACTTGCGTCCGGTCGCCGTCATGCGGCTGCTCAACCGGAAGGCTCTCCCCGGCACCAAAATCGGCAGCCAGTGGCGCATTCGCCGAAGTGACGTCCAGCGCATCATCCTGGGGGAATCCGTCGTCGAGGAGGAATAGCCCACCAGAAAGGCTCTCGATGGCCACCACTCCTCTCATCGCCATCACGCGCACTCTGACACCTAGCGGTCAGCCAGAGGTGACCATCGACGGCCGTCATGTCTCCCCGGAGCCAGGCGAATCGGCAGATCAGGCAGCCCTTCGAGCTGCTGCGCGCCTCGCTGACCGAGCACCCGGTCGTGTGGTGCACGCAGACATGGCCGACGAGCACGGCGCCTCATGGCGAGTCGCAATCCACGCCGACGGATCGGTACTGGCCCTGCCCAATGACGAGCAGGATGAGGACCCGACGACACAGCTAGAGGCGGTGAGTCCTGCTCCTGCCCCGCTGTCCCTGCCGGACACGACCCCCGCGCCGCGGCGACACCCGACACGGCACCTCGCCGGCGCAACCGCGCTCACGGCCTCCCTGACCGGCCTGCGCCGGCGGATCACCAAACGGCAGCTTTCGGTGGCGGCGGTCGTGCTGGCCGCACTGGTCGTCGTCGGCGCGATCGCTCTGGCGATGCACACCATGGTCAGCGGCGACGCGCCCTCCCAAAGCGCGACCACCGCGGTCGCGGTCACGCCAGGAGGAGTTCCCCGCCGGACCGCCGCTGGAATGGGCCAAGTCGGCCACCTGGTCATCGCCGGTCCTCATGCCCGAGGCCAAGAAGGTCGCCGTCGTCGACGGCACCAAAGTCGGCATCGTCACCGCCGACCGTCAGGTGGCCCTCGTTGACGACCAGGGCAGCACCGTGTGGTCACATCACCTGCCTGGCGGCACGGTCCGATCACCGCTGACGCTCACGATGATCGACAACTCTCGCGCTCTGGCGATCCACGTCGGAGACCGCCTAGCGTGGTGGATGGTGGACGACGGCACCGAGGGTGGCGTCGCCCTGCCCAGCGAGACGGCGCCGATCACCTGGCGCGGCGACACTCCCCTCATCGGCACCTCCACCGACACCGTGGCTCTCATTCAGGCCGGGCAGCTCGCCACCGTGAAGGTTCCCCAAGGTGCCACCGCAGTCAGCGCGTGGACGGACGGTCACGTCAACGCCGGCGCGCCCACCGGCTGGTGGCAGCTCAAACCCGGCCAGGAAGCCGGAAACGCCCACCCCTGGGAAACCCCCGCATCCAAGCCCGAGACCTTAACCGTCATCGACGCGATGGGCCCAGCAATCGCCACCGTCCACCCAAGCAGCACCGGCAAAGGTCTTGAGGTCGTCATCCATCAGGACACCGGCGACGGCATTCACCGCCTGATGGCGGGCCAAGTCCCCGGCGCCAAACCCGGAGACGCCCTGAACTGGTTCCCCAGCTCGTCGAGGACGTGGGCGATCGTGGCGACGCGCCCCACCAGCGCAGACAAGAAGGCCGCAGAGGGACGTGCCCTGGTCGATCTGCAACGCGGCACGGTCACAGACCTTGGCGGACCTCTCTCGGTCGCCTCGGTCATCGCCGATCGCGCCTTCGGCACCATCAACGGTCAGCGCGTCGTAGTCTCCCCAGACGCACCGACCGGACTCATGAGCCCATCCGAGTCCGTCGTCGAGGAAGTGCTCGGCCGCAACGCGCTCGTGCGCAGCTCATCCAACGGCCAGGAACGCATTTGGCTCCTGCCACCCAACCCCGCCGTCCCGACCGTCAAGAAGTGAGTGAGCCCGTGCGTACTCCCCGCATCACCATCGCCGCCCTCGTCGCCCTGACCGCCGGGACCGGCCTCATGCCTGCCCCCGCCGCGGCTGCCGACCCCACCCCGGCCGACGCCGTGACGGTCATCATCCCCGTCACGACCGACGTCGTGACCGTCACCGTCTCGCGAGACCCATCCACCCGGACCGCACCCCTCATGGTGGCGGACCCCACCAACACTGCGCGGCCCGTGCCGGGCACCACCGAGCAGCCTGCACCGACCTCATCGGCCTTCACCGCCGCCCCGACGAGCACCAACGCCCCCGCGACGCAAGCTCCGATGGCACCGGCAGACCCGACCGTCACGCTCACCACCGAACCGGCGACCCCAACCACGACGAACCCGGTTGCGACGATCACCCAGACGGCTACGAGCGTGCCGACTCCCCCGCTGACTCAGGCACCCTCACGGCACACCCAAACGAGCACCAGCTCGCCCACGACGACGGCCGACCCGACCCCGAAACAGACCGTGGCTGACACAGCCTCACCGGCGCCAGCACAGGTTGCCCCCGAAGGTCAGCAGGCGCCGCAGGCCACCCGCGACACCCCGACCGCAGCAGCGCCCGCCCAGCGGCAGGTCTCCACCGGCCAGAACGCTTCCGGACTGACTTGGAAGCACGGCGTGTTCGCCCATTCCCTCGATCGCGTCGGGCGCTTCCAGGACGTCACCGGCCGCAAGGTCGACACACTCTCCGTCGCCCCCGCACGCGGTTCGTGGGCCACGATCATGGACCCGTGGTGGATGGCTCGCCCCGCGGGCTTCACCGGCACGCTCGACGTCGCCGTTCCCCTCTGGCAGGAGGACGGCGACCTCGCCACGGCCGCCGCGGGCGGCTACAACGCGCAGTGGGAAGAGCTGGGCCGGATGATCGAAAAGAGCTACCCCGGCTCCACCGCCCGCATCGGTTGGGAGTTCAACCTCGGAGGATGGAAGCACCACGCCACCCCGGAGAACGTCGAGCAGTGGAAGCAGGCTTTCCGACACGCCTCGACGTCACTCAAGAAGGGCGGACCGTCGCTACTGGTGACGTGGAACCCCAACAAGGGCAAGGGCGATTCCCTCCCCGACGCAAGCATGGCTTGGCCCGGTGACGACGTCGTTGACGTCGTGGGACTCGACGCATACGACTGGTGGCCCGCCTACAACGAATCGACGTGGCCGCAACACCGCGACGAAGACCAGGGCTGGAAGCATTGGGTCGATTTCGCCCGTTCGCACGGCAAGAAGTTCGCCGTTCCCGAGTGGGGAGTCGCGCCCGGCAACAAGCAGGGCGGCGGCGACAACCCGTTCTATATCGCGACGGTGATGGACTACCTCGCCTCCGAGCACGCCAAGGACGGAATCATCCAGGGCGAGTCCTACTTCGACGAGCCAGAGGCATACATCGCCAACTCCATCGGCGACGGGCAGGTCCCCCAGGCAGTTAAGGCATTAAAGGCACAACTTGACAAGAGCGCGAGCCAATCGGTCTCGACGCTGCCTGCACCTGCGACCCCGCAGCAGGCCGCGACCGGAGCACCATCCACCACGGCGGCGCCATCCACAGCGGCGGCCGAGACCACCGGAATGCCCACGACCTCAGCACCGCCGGTCCCCGGTGATAGCACCGCAACTCCCCAGCAGATCGAGACCCAGACCGCTCAAGAGGCGGAGCCCAGCAGCCAGACGACCAGCCAGGGACAGTGGAGCGCCCCCCAGGACGACTCGCACGGCCCAACCCCCTGACCTCATTCGCTCCCCTCGGCACCAAGGAGACTCCTCATGACTCGCCCTCGCCTCACCCACGCCGGTCTTATCGCCATCGCCCCCCTCGCCTTCGGTGTTGCCCTGCTCGGCGCGCAGCCGGCGCAGGCCGACGAGCTGCCCACCAGCAGCACCCCCGAATCGCCGATGAGCACACCTGCCGACCCCGACCCCACCGCGGCCGACGAAGCAAGCAATGCGCCGGTCGCGGCCACCGCCGAGGAGTCACCCCCTCGGACGGCTCCGACCAGTCCTCACCGATTCCAGATCAGGCCACAAGCGAGCCGAGCGCAGCGAACAACGTCGACACGCCGCCTCCCGCCGAGGAGACACCCGAGCCCGTCGACACGACACCCCCCGACGAGCCCGAGCCTGACGACACGCCCCACCGCGACCAGCCGCCCGCAGCAACAACCCCTCCTGCCACTCCTCGTGAGGCCGAGGAGACGCCCACCCCTGTCACGACGAGCGCACCGCCGGACCCGGCCACCGACGCACCCAGCACCACGAGCACGGCTGCACCCTCGACGACCGAGACGGCCGCGCCCAGCAGCTCGACGACCGCACCGGCACCCGAGGAGACGGCCGCGCCGGCACCGAGCACCAGCTCGACGACCGCACCGGCACCCGAGGAGACGGCCGCGCCCAGCAGCTCGACGACCGCACCGGCACCCGAGGAGACGGCCGCGCCCAGCAGCTCGACGACCGCACCGGCACCCGAGGAGACGGCCGCACCAGCACCGACGACCGAGACGGCCGCGCCCAGCAGCTCGACGACCGCACCGGCACCCGAGGAGACGGCCGCGCCGGCACCGAGCACCAGCTCGACGACCGCACCGGCACCCGAGGAGACGGCCGCACCAGCACCGACGACCGAGACGGCCGCGCCCAGCAGCTCGACGACCGCACCGGCACCCGAGGAGACGGCCGCGCCGGCACCGAGCACCAGCACGACTGCACCCTCGACGGCCGCGCCTGCGGTGACGCCTAGGAGTCAACACCTCGAGAGCGCGCCGAAGGTCACGGTGTCTGTCCCCTCGTCGGTGCCCGATGTGACGGTGGCCGTCTCCTCGACCCCGGTCGCAGATACCGCGCCTGATCCTGTGTCGCCTGTCCTTGTGGCGACGCCCACCACGGCCGCTCCGGCATCGGGCACGGCGACTGCGCCGGCCCCAACCACGAGCACGGCCGCGCCCTCGACGGCCGCACCAAGCACCAGCTCGCCGACCACGAGCACGGCCGCACCAGCACCGGCCAGCTCGACGACCCCACCCTCGCCGAGCACGACGACCGCGCCGGCCACGAGCACGACCGCGCCGGCCACGAGCACGGCCGCACCGAGCACCAGCTCGCCGACCACGAGCACGGCCGCACCAGCACCGGCCAGCTCGACGACCCCACCCTCGCCGAGCACGACGACCGCGCCGGCCACGAGCACGACCGCGCCGGCCACGAGCACGACCGCGCCGGCCACGAGCACGGCCGCACCGAGCACCAGCTCGCCGACCACGAGCACGGCCGCACCAGCACCGGCCAGCTCGACGACCCCACCCTCGCCGAGCACGACGACCGCGCCGGCCACGAGCACCACGAAAGAGGCTGCACCGGCACCGAAGGTGCCCGAGACCAGCGCACCCAAGCCGCCGGCGCCCGCTGAGGCACCTGCCCCGGCGCAGACCAGCAAGCCGCGACCAGCACCAGCCCCGGCCACCGAGACGCCCGCGCCGACACGCGAACCGAGCCCGCCTGTTCCTGCTCCCCCGATGGAGACAGCCGCGCCGGCTCCTCGCCCAACACGGCCTGCGCCGACGTCGCCCTCACCTAGCAGCACGACCCCAACTGAGGGACCGGAACCGATCGACCCCCGGCGTCAATTCCGTCATCGCCGACAACCTCGGACCCGTCCCCCACTTCCACGCCTCGGATTCCGACCACAAGCCAAATCGCCCCCCAGCGCGGCACAGCACCAGCTCGAAGCCAGCAGGTCACGCCTGCACCACACGCTCAACGCCCCGCGCCCGGTGCGAGCCCTGCACCCGCAACGCCGGCGGCGCCGGCCGTCGAGCCCCACGTCGAGGCATTGGCCGTGACTCCCCCGAGCCGCTGCCCCTCGCTGAGCGGCCCGCCGCGAAGATCGGCGGCAAGGACGTCACCAGCACTGACGTCCCGTCCGGTCAATCCTGGCCGACCGGCAACGTCGTGACCGCCACCGCTATCGGGTCCGGGAAAGCCCGCAGCGGCGAGGACGTCACCGTGGTCACCGCACGCGACAGCAGCTCACTGACCCCCGCGGTCCGCAAGCAACTGAGCGCGATCAAGGGTCAAGTCGTGGTCGCGGTCCCGCTCAACGCCGGCGACTGGACGACGATCGCCCGAGCCACCCCTAGCCCCATCGTGCGCCTCACCCCGGCCGGACCGACCAGCGCAGGCGCGCAGCAGGTCGTGGCCGCCACCAAGGCGATCCTCGCTGCCAACCCACGGGCACGCGTGGAATGGGTCGTCCCGATCGACGCCGACCCTGACACCATCGCGAACGCGTCCTCCGCGGCGAAGGTCGTCGACACCATCGCGGTCACGATCCCCGCTGACGCCCACTGGCCTCGCACAATGCGGGACCTGACCGACTGGACGACCTGGGCCTCAGCACACCGCAAGCGCGTGTCCGTCGTGCAGCAGGTCGACGCGACCACCCGGCCCGGCCTTGTCCGCTCAGTCAACGACTGGATCGGTGTCCAAGCCAAGAGCCGCCGCATCGCCTACAGCGCCACCACCACCCAGAACTGAGAAACGACCTTGACGCACCGCCCGCGAGACTGCGCCGGGGCACGGCGGGCGGTGTCGTCTGTGGTCAAGCACTCCCCCGCCTAGCACCCCGACGCCCTGGGCAACCTGGTCACGGCGTGCGTCATGAGCTGGGCAGGGACATCACAATGCGAATGCCACGACCCCGAACACGGCGAGGACACCGCCCCAGAGCATGAAGCTCACCCCCTCACCCCCGTGCCCGTTGATCTCGGACAGCCCGCCTATGACCAGGAGATCGGTTGCGCGAGTTCTGCTGACGCCCAGGTGTCAACGCGGGATGAGCACAGAGCGTCACGTCGATTGGAACGCATCCGGTCTGGAACCGCGGACGTGGCGCTTGGGTGTCACTGCAAGATGGGCAACTCGACCTCGCCGGCCATGCGATCACGAGCTGCTGTGAACGGGTAGGCACCGCCGCCGTGCACAACATCGTGGATCACCCGGCGGGAGCATCCGTAGTCGGCTGCGAGCTGGGTCAACTTCTCCCCCGTCGCGGCGCGGCGACGCACGGCCGCGACGGCATCCGGGTCAAGGGCTCGCTTCCGTCCCTTGTAGACCCCGCGCTTCTTCGCCTGCTCGATCCCCTCACGCTGCCGCTCACGCAAGATCGACCGCTCAAACTGCGCGAACGCGCCGATCATCTGCCGCTGGAACACCGCGAACGGGTCATCGACGCCCGGCGCGAAAACGAGACGGTTCGTGACGAACTCGATCTCGACGCCCTTAGCGGTCAGGGTCTCAACCCATGCTTCAAGGTCGACCAGGGAACGGGCGAGGCGGTCAAGTGACGACACACGCACGCGATCGCCGGCGCGGACGTACGCCAGCAACTCGTTCAATCCAGGCCGCTCCACGCCGTGCGCGCCGGACAGCCGGTCGGTGAACAGGCGGTCGACCTCGCCGATGGCTGCGAGCTGCCGGTCGAGGTTCTGGTCCTCGGTCGAGACTCGCGCATAGCCGACCACTTGACCCTTGGGTGTCATAGTTCTAGAGCCTATCCCGCAGTGGGCAGGAACGTCGGCATCTACCCTATCCCTCACCGTCAGCGACCAGCGCGAAGGTGTGCAGATAGGGAGTAGCCCAGCTCCTCGGTGACGTACTCGCGCGCGTCGGGGTTCTCGGTGATGTTCACCTCGACGTAGGGGACGCCCTTGCTGTCGAGCATCATCTTCGTCATGCGGCACTTCCCACACTGCGGGCCGGTCGTGTAGACGGTTAGCGCTTCCATTTGGTAATCCTCCCACCCCTCGTTTTTTTGCCGTGAAGGCGAATTCATTCGCCGCTAGGGAGGGCGGCCGGAGTGCTAGTGACCGTGGAATACCGGACTGAGCGCAGCGAGGGAGGATATGCCGCGAAAGCACTAGCGCGCAGGTTGGCCGACCGTACGCTGCCGAAGGCTTCACGGCAAAAGAACGGGCCGACAGGCCCCTGCAGTCGGCCGGCTCCGTCCGGCCGTCCGTTAGCCGGCGCCGGCTCCGTCCGGCGTCGGCCGCTGTAGAGGCTCCCCGCCGCGCGGTCTGGGGGCGACGTGGCGGCGGGGAGCGGGTGCCGGGGCTGCGTGTCTCGCTGGGGGACGCGGACTAGGCCGCCGACGCGACCCACCCTATTGCGTTGGGCCGCGTAGCGGTATTGGAGTTATTGCCGGTGTTCGGTGTAGAGCGTGACGATTCGGGCGGCGACGTTCCACACGTCGTCGGGGGATACCTCGTCGAGGAGGATCGTTCGCGTTCCGCCGTCGAGGTCGATCCACCAGACCGGGCGCACGGTGTCGGCGTCGATCCCGGCCCGGTGTGCGGCGAGGTCTGATGACGGGTCGACGGGGCCGAAGTAGAGCTGAGGGGCCCAGCTATCCGCGCCCATGTCGGTGTAGAGCGTCGTGGGGAAGGGGAGGAGTCGGGCGAGGTCGTCGAGGAGGGCGGCGACGTCGGTTTCTGTGAGGGTGTGCACGGGGGTTCTCCTGTCTGGTCGGGGTGGTCAGTCGGCGGCGAGGTCGTAGCCGCCGAAGGGCGAGCGGGATTCGACGTGTCGGCCGCCGTGCGGCCCTCGGATGGTGCGGACGGGGGAGCCGGGGCGCTGCCACTCGGCGGGGTAGTTGGCCGCGCACCACTTGGCGGCGGCGGCTCGTGCCTTCTTCTCGTCGGTGGCCGCTGCGGCGGGGCGGGGCATGATCGGGAGTGATCGCCAGCCGGGCAGGGCGTGGTCGTGCCACGCCTCTACGGCGTCGTTCTCGCGCTCGCTGATGACGTGCCAGGCGCAGCCGGGGCACACGGCCTGATAGCGACCGCCGCCGGGGAGCGGGTCGGCGCTGTGGTCGTGGTCGGCCTCTTTGCACCAGGCGTCGGCGTAGAACATGTGCAGCTCGTGGCCGTCGGCGGTCGCTGCGCGCTCGCCCTGGTTGTAGCTGTTGCGGTGCCACATGTGGGAGCGGGGGATGCATCCGAAGCCGCCGAACTCGGCGCGGTAGCGGTCGAATGCTGCATCCAGCTCGGCGGGGCTGTAGTAGCTGGTCGTGTAGGCCAGGGGCGCGCCGTCCCATGCGGTGGCGGCGACGGCCTCGCGCTCGAACTCGGCCAGGTCGAACAGGGTTTCCGCGGTCATCGTTCCTTCTCCTCTGACGGTCTTGACGGCAATAGAGTTATTGCCGCTCAGGCGGCTACGGCCTCGGGCTGCTCGGTGAGCGCGTCGGCCAGGGCGTGAGCTGCGCGCAGCACGTTTGCCGCGGTGGCCTTGATCGTCTCGGCGTCGCAGTTGCTCCACCCGGCGACGTATCCGACGCTGTAGGCGCTGGTGTCGAGTCCGAGAATCCCGGCGACGACGTAGGCGACGCTCTCGGCCTCGGTTTCCTTGGTGCCGCGGTGCTCGACGTACTCGGCGTGATCTTCGTCCGCGTGCAGGATGACGTGCGCGGCCTCGTGAAGTCCGGTCTTTGCAGCCTGGGCGGGGGAGAGGTCGGAATCGAGCACGACGCGACGGCCCTCGGGGTCGGTGTAGCCGTGTGCACCGCCGGGGATGCTCTCGCGCTCGACGGTCCAGCCCTTGCCGGTGAGGTAGTCGGCCACGGCGTCGAAGATGCCCGCGGGGTCGTCTCCGGTCAGCGGCCGCGCGATGTCGGTCGGGTCGCCCGCCTCGGGGTCGATGAGGTCGGTCTGTCCCATGTCGAACACGGACACCGGGAAGAACAGCGTTCGGCGCTGCTCCTCGTCCTCGCCGGTCTTGGGGTTCTCGACCGTCTCGCGCACGTCGCGGCCGCCGAAGATACGGATTCCGCGCTCACCCTTGCGCACCTGGCGGTTGAGCTTCTGCCACGTCCGGTAACCGGCGACGTGGGACGCCTCGGGGCACTGGCCGAAGATCAACAACAGGTTGTTGATGCTGTAGCGGTGGAATGCCTTCGTGAAGTCCAGGAACCGCGCCCACGCCTCCGACTCGCGCAGCGCCTCGACCTGCTCCGCGATCGTGGCTTGCAGCTCCTCGGCCTCGGCGCGACGCTGCTCGGGGGTCTTGGTGGTCTTGACGTTGCGTGCCATGTTCGGAACCTTCCGTGCCGGTAATAGGGTTATTTCTCTGCTCATCCCCTCCACGTTTTTTTGCCGTGAAGGCGGTTTACCGCCGCTAGGGAGGATGCCCGGAGCTCAACCCGTAGGGCGGTGGGGGAGAGAGTTTCGGCGCGAAATAAGGGAGCGCAGCGACCGCGTGCCGAAAGTCTCGGAGGAGCCGGCGGCGCAGCCGCTTGGGTGGAGGGTTGACGACCGTATGCTGCCGAAGGCTTCACGGCAAAAGAACGGGCCGTAGGCCCTGACTGTGCCGGCACCGCCGGCTCGACCAGCGAGCCCCTGGGCTCGCCTCCGCGCAGCGGATCGGCTCTACGCGACGCGGCGCTGCGGGGTGTCGAGCAGCTTCACGGCTGGCCCGTCGCAGTACCGGCACCGGACGCCGACGGTCATCCCGTGGGAGCAATAGCCGGGGTCGATCCACTCGCCGTCGGCGTCGACGTCGGCGGGGGTCTCGTCGACAACGGTTCTCGAGCGGAGATCTCCGTCGGCGTCGCGCTCGTAGGGGCGCACGGCCGTTCCCTCGCGCTCCTCGATGATGATCCGTCGAGCTGCGGCGTAGTCCAGCCGGCCATCGGCTCGGCGCGGGTGCGGGCCGTAGGCGTGGGTGCCGTCGTCGGGGACGAGGGAGAGTTGACCGCGGCTCGGTCGACTTCGGGCATCGGGTCGACGGGGTGCGTGCATCCACGCTTCCTCGGCCTTCCACCAGGCCCATGCTTCGCGCTCGACGCGGTAGCGGTCTACGCGGGCGTCGAGTCGGCCGGCGACTCCGGCGCGCTCGGCGGCCGCGTCGGGGGAGTGGGCGTAGACGCGGTGCCATCCGTCCCGGCTGCGCTCGACGATGCCGGCGTAGGTGAGGCGGTCGAGGAGTCGACGGGTTCGGAGAGGATCGGCGCCGATGGTGGGGGAGAGTTCGTCGAGGGTGCGAGCTGTGGAATCGATTCGTGCGTAGAGGTTCCCGGCCAGGTGTCCGAGCGCGGGGCGGGTAGCGGTGAACAGGTCATGTGCGGCATCCGTCGTTCGTGTGCGCAGCGTTGCGAGGAGCGTAGTTCTCTCAGCGGCCCCGGCCCCAGGGGGGCGCGGGTCCGCTTGTGACCGGGCATGATCCGTGTTGCTGTGGAGAGTGCTCTGCGGGTCGATCGTCCAGTGAGCGGCGCGGGGGCCGTCCGCGGCCGCGGTCTGGGCGATCCATCCGTCCTCTGCGAGGCGCAGCAGCGCCGTCCTGGCCGTCTCGCGGCCGACCCCGGCCAACAGGGCCAGGCGGCGGGTGTCGGCCTCCACGGAGGCGCTGAGGGCGTGCAGGGCGAGGAAGCTCAGCACGTCGAGGATGCGGCGATCGGCGGGGCCGCCTCCGCGGGTCCAGCGGCCGGCGGCCGCGTCGGCGCGGAGCTGCACGTCGCGGACGTGCGCGGCCATCGCGTCGGCGCGGCGGTCGAACGTGGGATCGTCCCCGATCTGGCGGTCACTCGCGGCGACGTAGCGCACGGCCTTGTTCCACTGTCGGCCGAGCACGGCGGCCTGCTCGCCTCGGGGGCGAGCTGCGCGGCCGCGGGTGGTGACGCGGCTGCGGACGTGCTCTAGGCCGGGCTCGGTGTCGACGAGGGCGGCGACGTCGGCGTGCCGCCACCTGGCGGCCGCTGCGCCGATCAGGACGCGCCAGAGCGTCGCTGAGGCGTCGATGGGTGTCTCTCGGAGAGCTGCGGAGCTGTTGGCGGGGAGCTGGCGGCGTGGGCCGGCCAGGTGCAGGCGGCCGTGGGAGTCGAGGGGGAGCGGTGAGCGGGGGTCGATGGGCCGTGCGGGCTCGGTGTCGTCGACGAGGCCGGCGACGAGGCTCACGAGCGCGCGGACCTGTGCCGCGGTGGCCGTGGGGGCGCGCAGCGCGTCCAGGTCGCCGCTGAGGACCGTGGAGTGCCCGCCGGCACGGTGGGGCGCTCCTGGTGGCCGCACACAGCCGGTTACGGCGTTGCTGAGCGGCGACAGGTCGAGGGTGGGGCACAGGTGCTTGGTGAGGCGGGCGAGGGTGGCGACGGTTTCAGCGTCGACGGACTCGCCTAAGCCGACCCACAGGTGCCGGCCGCCGGTCGGCCCGGACTCGCAGAGGACGTAGGGCAGGCCGACGTCGCGGAGGAGGCCGCCGAGCACGTCGGCGTCGCGAGCTGCGGCCGCGGGGTCGCCGTGGGCGTCGAGGTCGAACGCGAGGAGACGGAATCGCTTGTCGGGGCCGGCGAGGTAGACAGCCCACGGGCGCTCAGGAGCGGCCGTGCCGATCGCGCGATCCCGGTAGTCGTTCAGGACGGTGCCATAGGCGTCGACGACGGCCACGCGCACGCGCGGCCGCGGGCTCACTGCTGTGGTGAGTGCCCACGACTCGCTGAGAACGCGATATCGCTTTTGAGGAGCGCGCGCTATGATGGCACCACCTTTCGACTTCGGTCGCTGGGTACAGCGAAGGTCCGGTTCCTTACCGGCTTTTTCTGGAACTGCCTTGATCTACCAGGTCGCCAAACTCAGAGGATCAGGCACTTAGCTTCGGCCCCCGTCTCGTAGAGGCGGGGGGTTCGCTCGTTCTATGCGGCTTTCGAGGTTGCCTCCTTGGCCGTGTTCAGCTCGGGGATCGGCAGCTCTGCTGCGCGATCGCGCGGGCGCGGCGGTGCGTACTGAGGCATTCCCAGTGCGTCGGCCGCGAGCATCACCAGGTACTCGCCATAGGAGAGTCCGGCGGCATCTGCGTTCTGCTTCAAGATCGCGCCGAACTCTACGGGGGCTTCGCCAGAATGGCGTCGCGACGTCCCTTGCTCGGCCTTCCGTTCTGAGTACCCATGCGCGCCAGTCTCTCGGTTTTCCTTAACACAAAGGGGAGGACACGCCGACGGCCACAGGTGTAGTTCACTGCGCCCGCTCGATGGTGCACTCAACGTCCCCCAGAAGGATCGTCGATCCCTCCGGGATCGTGGTGGGCTGGCCGGGGGTGAGCCACCGCGGCGGGGTCGACTGCGATCGTCGCGTGTGTGCGCGAGAGCATCCGGCCCGGTGTGGCGATGCTGAGGGGTTCGTGGCCGGCGATCGGCTCGGGGTTGCGGCAGTCGTGGTCGCAGGGCGTCGACGTGTGGGGTGATTCGGGCATGCGGAAGCTGTGGAGCGCCTCGAACGTGAAGGTCTACGGCGGCGGTGTCTCCGAAGATGCGTTCCTGGAAAGCCTCTCCAAGCTGATCGGTGACTACGACCGGCAGGCGTCGTCGGTGTCCTCCGGTCGTGGCGGGCGCAGCGTGAATCAGCAGCTCCACCGTGAGCGCATCCTGGACGTGGCCGACCTGGCCGCGATGCCGAAGGGTCGCGCCGTGGTGCTCTCGTCGGGGAACCGCCCGACGCTGATTCGCACGCAGCCGTGGATGACCGGCCCGCACGTCGAGAAGGTCAAGGCGTCGATCGCAGCTCACGACCCGCAGGCGTCGCGGACGATCATCGAGGCGCAGGAGTCGGTGCGTGAGGTCGCGGCCACCGTCGACGGGAACGGGGCGGCCTGATGAGCGACAACTGGGGCGACGCTCCCGCTGACGAGGGGATCGAGGCGGAACCGTTCGAGCTGGACGAGGGCGACGAGCCCGACCCGCGCGACGTCCCCGACGACGCCGAGCTGCCGGAGCTGCCGGAGCGCGAGCCCGGCCGGCTGTTCGGGATCGACATTGCCGACGTCGCGACGAACCTCGCGGCCCCGGCGATTCGCGCCGCGGTGCAGAAGGCCATCACCGCGGCGGTGAAGGATGCCGTCGCGGCCGAGGTCGACGAGGCGCTGGACCCCTCAGTGATCGAGGAGCTGCAAGCGCAGGCGGCCACGGCCGCCCGTCGTGCGGTCACCGCGGCGATGGATGCCCTCGACGAGGAGGAGCCGGCCGACGAGGAGCCGGCGCTGTACTACGGCTCGGTCGACGAGTTCGTGCGCGAGTACCTGGTGAAGAACTACCGTCGCCGCGTCGACGGGGAGCGCAGCGTGTGGGCGGCCGACTGGTGGAACTACCCGGAGGCCGTGATTCGGCTCGACGCTCTGTGGCGGGCGTGGGAGCATCTACGCCTGGACCCGACGACGGGAATGAGCGTCTGGTTCCGCGATCACGCCGAGCACCACATGAGCGTCCTGCTCGACCCTCACGGCCCGTTCGCGGCCGCCGGGGCTGGTGATGGCCGGGTGAACACGAACGACGATCAGAAGGGCGCTGAGCTGCCGTACACGGCACCCCCGAAGGGTTTGTACCCGGACCTGCGCGAGGAGCCGCCTACGGGCGTCTGAGCGCACAACGAGAGAGGGACCGGCCCAGTGGGTCGGTCCCTCTCTCGTGCGCTTAGACGGCTGCTCAGGCAGTCTTGGCGACGGTCCGCGCGTCGGGGTCTTTCCCGAACCGGCGAATGTAGGCCTGTCGGAGTTCTTGGAGCTGCGCCCGCTCGCGATCGCTGATCGGCTCGGCTTTGCCAGCCGCGATCCGACGCTGCAAGCTGCTTGCCTTCTTCGTCACTTCACCCACGGTAGCCACCTCCATCTACTACTAGTTTCCGCCGATACGGGCTCGCTGTCTACGCCGCTCGCGTCCTGCAAGTTCTGCATCGTGCGGTAGATCATCTTGCCCTCCGTCTCGGTCGCTTCGTCGAACAGCGCCACCAGGGCGTCGTTCGCGACTTCGCGGTCAGTCTGATTGTCAGAACCAGCTTGCCCGAGCGCCCATTCCGCCCGCTTCCACCATTGCTCGCGTGCGGCGTTCTCGCGCGCGATCAGTGTCGACCGGTAGGCCGGGTAGAAAGCGACCGCGGCCGCGCCGATGGCGAACAGGCCCGCCATCGGCGGGCCTGACCAGAACGCGCGCCAAAATGCGTCGTCCGCGAACGGTGGGAGGAGGCTACGCGCGCCGAACCCGACGGCCGCCGCGACGACTCCGACGCTAACGAGCTGCGCGATGCGCCTCCCGCGGACGCTC